>CAJMDR010000008.1 GCA_905212215.1 uncultured Porphyromonadaceae bacterium | reverse complement strand
ACACGCCTCGCTATGAGTTGCGTGTATTGCGAGCCGAAGTCGAGTATGATTATTTTCTTCATATTCAATAATTATTCACAATGTGCGCAGACATTAATAATCTATCTTTTCATTCTCCGAAACATCCATACCGATTGACCTCATAGCGTTTTCCATTTGAATTGTCAGCCTCTCAGGGTATCGATTGTCTTCGGGTCTCCCACCAGCCACACAACATCGCCGGCATTGAGCATAGTGTCAGGTTCCGGCTGCACATACTCTCCGTCTGGACGCAGAATCTTCACCAGCATGGAATAGTATTTGTCGGAAAGATGGCTGTTTGCCACTGTCTTTCCGGCAATAGGCGATTTCGGGCCGAGCTTAACGCTTACCAGATCCAGCTTGTTGTTTCCGGAGCGTATGTCTATGGCTTCCGCCTTATGCTCGTAGTCGGCTATGTCGTCGTTGAGTTTCTTTATCTGATCGTCGGTGCCAATCACCCCGAGCACATCGCCGGGGAAGATGCGGCTCTCCTTGGTCGGCAACGGCAGAATTCTCTGTCCGCGCTGAATGCTGCTCACACTCACGCCATAATCGCGTCTCAGCCCGGAGTCCTGAAGCCTGTCGCCCACGAAAGGGGAGTTGGGTCCTACTTCTATGTATGCGAGGTGAAGGTCGCTAACAAGCTGATTGTTGACTCCGAGACGGGTGTTCTCGCGCACATTGAGGTTATCCATGAACTTTTTCTCCATACGTCGGTACTGACGCCGCAGAATGGTGGAGGCAAGCACTATGATTACCACATAGAGTCCTGCGCCTACAAGCCAGCCTATGGTTGCGCCATAGCTGAGGGAGACGTAGTAGAAGATGAAAAGGAACACCACTAAATAACGTACCACCCACATTCCCACTAAGGGAACGTCGTAGAAGGCTGCGGTGGAGTGCAGACGCATCCGTTCCGTCTTGCTTGATGAGGCGAAGAGCAACGCCCCTAAGAAAGGCGCCATTGCAGCCAAGGTTATCGCCACCGAAAGCAGTTTGCCTGCCGAGGGGCTGAGCAATTTAGTAAGGAACGGCTGTAGCCATGTCCTGGAGCAGAGGATTATGGCTATGATGATGATTGAGTAGAGCGCAACCCTTGTGAAGAAACGGCTCAGCACAGCCCGCCATAGTTTCCGGGTCTCGCTTGTGTCGGCTCCCTGTTTGGAATAGCGGTCTATGAGGAAGCGGAAGCTCTGCGGTAACCGTTTCTCAAGCCATTTGTAAGCCGGCTGCGACATCTTTATGAAGTACGGAGTGGTGAAGATAGTAATCACCGACACTGCCACGATAACGGGATAAATCTCAGGCGACAGCACCCCGAGACTCATGCCGAGGGTTGCTATGATGAACGAGAATTCGCCTATCTGCGTCAGAGTGAAACCACTTTCCAGAGCTACCTTCAACGGCTGACCTCCGAGCAGCATGCCCAGAGTGCCGAAGAGTATCATGCCCACAATCACCACAACAGCCAAAATCAGAATCTGACTCCAGTAAGTGCCTATCACGGTGGGGTCGACCATCATGCCCACGGAGATGAAGAAAACGGCGCCGAAGAGGTCCTTGATGGGTTTCACTACCTTCTCTATGCGCTCGGCAAGCATGGTGCCCGCAAGGATAGAACCCATTACGAACGCGCCTAACTCAAGTGAGAATCCACAATAGACGCTGAACACAGCCATGCCGAAGCAGAGTCCCATGCTTATAACCAACAGCGTCTCGTCGTTCATATATGTATGTGAACGCGAAAATAGCTGCGGAAGCAGATACACTCCCACTACAAACCAAATCACGAGGAAGAACACCAGTTTGGCAATGCTCATAATCATTGCCATACCTTCTATCTGCCCTACGGCGATGGAACTTAGAAGCACCAACATTACCACGGCGAAGAGGTCTTCCAATATCAGCACCGCAAGCACCACCGATGCGAAGCGTTTCTGCCGCAGACCAAGGTCGGTGAGCGCCTTGAGGATTATGGTGGTTGACGACATGGATACCATGCCGCCAAGGAAGATGCAGTTTATGGCATTGAAATTCAGAAGTTTGCCCACGCCGAACCCTGCAAAGGTCATGCCTACAATGATGACGAGGGCGGGGATGACAGCCTCCGAACCGGCCTTCATCAGCTTCTTGAAGCTGAACTCCAGACCAAGAGTGAACATCAGCACCACTATGCCTAACTCTGCCCAGAAGTCGATGTTGCTCACCGTCACCACCGAGGGGAGGTAAACGAACTTCGGCCCCGCAAGGAATCCTGCGAGGATGTATCCCAGCACAACCGGCTGTTTGAGCTTCTTGAAAAGGATTGTGGCTACGGCGCCGAGGAGCAGTATCCATGCCAGGTCGCCTATCAGATGCTCGGAGTCGGCGGAGGCTTTCTCTACAGGAGCGTCGGAAGGCTGTTCCGTTTTTGCCTGCGAGATTTCCGCATTATGTTCCTGCGGCAAGGCGGCGTAGCAGGAGGCTACCGGCAGTGCGTTGGTCATGGGCGTAAGGAATAATGTCAGGATTGAGCTTTTTCTGTATTGTGCGCTTCCTTGTGCTGCTTTTCTTTTTTCTGTTTCTCTTTCTTGAGCTTGATGCGCATCTGGTCAAAGCCTTTGCCATATACTCCGCTGACATTGCTCTGGGTGATGATAGCGTTCGGGTCCACGCTCTTCACTATGCGGAAAATAGTCACCGACTCTATCTTGCGGCACCACACCATGAGCAGCTTCACCGAGTGCTTGGTGTACCACCCCTCGCCGTCCAGCACAGTCACGCCGCGATGGGCGTTGCTGTTGATGCGGTTGGCAATCTCGTCCCATTTCTCGGAAATGATTATGAACTGTTTTGCCTGACGGTTGGTGTTGATGAGGTTGTCGGTCATGTAGGAAATAATGAACGTACCCACCCAACCATAGATAATCATCGGCACCCTTGCCTGCAGTCGGGCTTCGAAAGTGCCGTCGAAGGGTAGAAGAATGCTGGAGGCCACGATGCTCATATCGGTGATCATCATGGCACGGCCTATGCTCACGTTGCTGACCTTGTTCACCATGGCCGCCACAATGTCGGTGCCTCCGGAGGAGCCGTTGTGCACGAACACGGTGCCCACGCCCATGCCGCAGAAAATGGCCCCGAGCACAAGGCTCATGGTGACGTCGGTTATTATTGGAGGATGGGAGGTGAAATAACCCTCCAACACACCTATGGTGAGCGCCGCCACCGTGGCACCGAAAATCGTCCTCAGCACAAAGGTGCGCCCCAGAATCTTATAGCCGAAGGTAAGCATGAGGATGTTGCAGGCATAGATGGTTACGGATACCGGTATCAGCCCTCCCGTGGCGAACAGGACAAGGGAGCCGACACCCGTAAGACCTCCGATCACGATATGATGAGGCAGAATGAATACGCAGAACCCTATGGCATAGAGCCACAGACCCACAATAATCATTATGTAGTCCTTGGCGTTCACCATCAGGCTGTTATATACTTTCTTCGACATGGAATCAGATTGAAGTTTAGTGGGTGTTTGAAATTGTCTGCCAAGCAATGCCGGACCATGCTCCGACGGCTGCTTATGGAATTAAGTGCAAAATTACGAAGAAAATTTCACATATCGGGGAAAATGCCTAATTTTGCATTCTAAAACTAAAAACATGAAACGAGTATTTACCCTCATCATACTTTTCATAGGTTGCCTCGCGGCATCGAACACAGTAAAAGCACAGTTCCTCGATACGTCGAAACCGGATGACTTCTTCCGCCTCGGCCTCCGTGCCGGCATGAACATGAGCAATGTCTCCGCCGGAGGCACACAGTTCGACATCAACCACGACTCATGGGGCAGTGGATTTGAAGGTGGAATAGTGGCCGACATCGCTTTCCGCGACTGGTTTGCCATCCAACCGGGATTCTTCTATCAGTCCCGTTCGAACAGCTACACCCATGTGCTTGGCTTGGGTGCGTCGCAGCAAATCAACATAGGTCACACACTCTATTATACATTCTATATACCGGTAATGTTCAGCGCCCGTTTCAATGTCACTGACCGCATACGCTGGAGCCTGGAGGCGGGACCTTATCTGTCGCTCGGTCTCGGACACAACGACACAGGAATCACCGTTACTCCGCTTACTGAGGAACGCTATGACCATGGTTACTTCGACAACCACAAACGTAACCAATGGGGCTTGAAAGCGGGGACAGGTATTGAGTTCAACGATCATTATTACATCGGCTTGCATTACATGGCAGGCTTCGGCAACGCATGGAAACTCGATGGTTTCAACGGTCACAACAAAGCCTGGACTTTCACTCTCGGCTACAACTTCTGAGTCTAATACGCCTTGTCTGTATAACGACTTTGCGGGTCATAGTACAAAAGCATGTGTAATTTTATTTCAAGAACCTGCTGGTTCATAATAATCGCGCTCTGTTTCTCGGCATTTCCCTTATTCGCAGCCAACGATTACTTCTCATACAGTTATGTGAAGAACAACCTTACGGCTGCCAATCTCAAGGGGCCTGTAAAATCAATCCAGGTCTACACAGTCAGTGATTATTTTGAGTACGACACAATTCTGAAATACAAACAGCTTGGCAAGCCACTCCCGAAGCACAGCCGCAAGCTCGAAAACTCAGCTGAATTCGATGCAGAAGGCAGACTCACACGTCATTACGACTCTTTCTTTCAAAAAACTGACATCTATACTTATCACCCGGATCACCCTGAATGGGTGCAATATGTGAAGCAGGAAACACATGGTAAATACTCCGATCGCATTTACACCATAGAAAGGTCGGCGGATGGGTTGCCTGTTTCCGGAACAGCATATCGCCCTGCAGGCACGATTTTCAATGAGACCTTTACCGTCATTCCTACTTCTGACGGGTCAAGAGTCTTACTGTGTCTTCATACAAATGAAGACGATGGTAGAGCTTATATCGATACCATGACTTTCCGTAAGGACATGTCATTGAGTTCCATCGCTATGCATACCGGTACTCGATACATTATGGATGCTCAGGAACGCCCAATAGAGTTATTTTCTCCTCAGAGAGACGGCTCAATAAAGCATGGAGTGATAGAGTATCAGAAAGGCAAAAGACTCTCTTTTGAAGTAACACCGAAGGAGCGAGTTCTTATAATGGAAACTGTTCTTGATAAACACGATAATCCGATTAAGGAAACCAGATATTCTTCCGACGGCTCACCGTCATCTATCACCACATACAAATATGACTATGACAGCCACGGAAACTGGATTCGTCGCGAGAACCAGACTGGCGGCGTTGAGGAACGAGTCATAGAATACTATAAGTAGCAATTCTAATTATTGCTTTTCGCGGATATGTTGCATAAAGATGTTGTTTGTAAGCTGGAACATAAACGGGTTAGCAGGACGCTTTGATGAGGTAAAGGAACTCATTAGTGTTTATTCTCCAGTGTTTATTCTCCCGACATCCTCTGTCTGCAGAAGGTGAGATGCAAAAAGGAGGAACGCGATTACTTTTTAATAAATGGCTATCGACAGCTTTTTGCTAATCAGGACTGCGGCGGATGGAGCGGCGTCACCATGTATGTCAGACTGAATGCAGACATTCCGTTTCGGCGCATAGAAACGCCTGAACTTAGCAGGGGAGGTCATCTTCAGGCTTATGACTGTGGTTCTTTCGTTTTGCTTAATACGTATGTGCCGTACGGGAACACAAGCCTTGAAGGTGCCGTGGAATATCGCCGCCATTGGGATGACTATTTCCATGACCTGGCCGTAAATCTCTCCCGTAACCTCCCGATAATCATTTGTGGGGACATGAACATAGTCCACACGGAATATGACAGTCGTGAGCGAAGGCTGGAATCCTCACGGCCCAACTTCACAAAATGGGAACGCGACAATTTCAACAGATTGCTTTCGGAGTGTGACCTTGCAGATCCATACCGTATACTGCATCCAACTGAGAAAAAGGCAACCTTCTACGGTGCATGGCGGCATTTACAGATTGGTAACAGAATTGATTATTTTCTCGTTAGCCGTTCGTTGTTTCCTTTCGTCACCAAAGCGGAAATTCTTTCTTACTTCGGCACAGGGCAATCCGTGCCCATAACCCTTGAAATCACCCTATGATCATTTATCTGAGGTTTTCAGAGCAGCTCAAATTATTAAAAAACTTACGTTTCTTTTCTTACGTCTTCAGGAGGTTTATTGTAATATCATGAAAAATTGAGATGCATCATGTCAATTGTTAAAATAAAATCGAACAGCAGGGGTTAAAAAGCTAAATATGTTAAAATAAAGGATGTTTTATGAAATACAATTCAATTATTTTATAATAAAAAATATGTATTAACTTCGCTACCGGAATTTTCCAACATAACCGGATTCCTATTTTTTTACAAGATACCTGATTAGTAGGAATCATAAAGGCTTAAACAATGAAAAAGCTAATCTTGACGTTTGCAGCGCTAATAGCGTTAGTTTCGTGCGGCAGCGACAATGAACCGCCGACACCTCCTGTTCCGCCCGACAAGCCGGTAGTCGTTCCCGAAGCAAAAAACTCACCCAAAGAGGCCCAGGAGGCATTCCTCCGTGCATGGAATGACTTCTATCCCGAGACACGAGGATACATTCCACGCATAGCCTCCTGTACAGCCTAGGACATAAACCGTTCCCTCTCCACCCGTTCCGGCGGTGAGCCAATGTTCTACGTCATCAACCTGGAAGACAACAAGGGATTTGCCATCATGGCCGCCAATCCGGCTATTCCGGAACTGTTAGCCATCTCTGACAACGGCAACCTCGACCTCGCCTCTCCTCCCGACTACGGCGTCGCGGATTTCGTGCGCCGCATAGGCGACATCTTCCTGCCCATTGACACTACAGCACATGAGCTTGGCGAGATATACACGGTTGCCACCCCCCTGGGAGACAACATCCAGCATTCCCGCACTCTGCAAGGTGAAATGGGGTCAGAACCACCCGTTTAACCAGTACTGTCCTGTTGTCAACTACGAACATATGGCGGCAGGCTACGATGCAGTAGCGATAGCTCAGGCAATGTCCATATTCGGCAAGCCGACTTCTCTCAATGGATATACGTTCGACTGGACTGCAATGTGCGCCCCTGAAATGACTGATGACGCTGTGACGCAGATAGCTCGGCTCATGGCGCTCATAGGCGAGTACGTCGACTTCGACTATCTTACGTATTATGACGACGAGATCACAAATGCTGAGATTGAGGGAATTATTGAGGCAATGCGAGCATGTGGCTATGAAAACGCTGTCGGCACTTTAGGACAGGACAATGGAACTGCGACACCGTACCCCTACAGCATGACAACCGTGCGGAACGAGCTGGAGGCATCGCACCCCGTCATTGCCAGAGGAAAGAAGATTGGGAAAAACGAACCCTGGCGAGCATGGCTGCTTCATGGGTTCATGGCGCGACAGAGAGAAGTGGAGAAACGCCGCGAGACCGCAACTGGCATAGAAATCCTGAGCAGGAGCACCGAGACGCAGAATACGTGCTTTGCAACTGGGGAATACGTGGGAGGTGTGACGGATACTATCTTAGCAGTGCATTCGCTTTTAATTTCGAGAATCCACTCCCGGAAGGAAGCAGCACCTCCGGTCCAGGCAATTACTCCAGCGAACCGAGCATAATCAAGAACATTTATCCTACCCGCTAATCAGACATCGGACAAGCGAAATCATTATCTCTTCGCTGTTGCAATGACGCTGCCAAGAGACATCTCCTGCCGAAAGAAGCAATAAACCGAAATACATGACCATGAGGCAGCGTATCCGTGTGGATGCGCCGCCTTTTCTGTCGTCACCTTGATGGTGAATTTATAAGCCGCATTGCCTTTCTCCTGGCCCTGGAATTGGAAATGTCCGGGATTTTTATTAACTTTGCAGACGATGACTAATGACGACGAACTGACCCCGACCGACGACGAACTGGCCGCAAATGACAGCGAACTTTCTCAGTCTGACGATGAATTGACCTCGGTTAACGACACCAATACGGACCAGGATGAGATTTCTGTGCCTACGCCACGCCACAACGGCTTCGTGGCGGCCAATTCCTACGACACAGGAAGCTTGGCGGGCATGTACCGCAACTGGTACCTGGACTATGCCTCGTACGTAATTCTGGAGCGTGCTGTGCCTCACATTGAGGATGGACTGAAACCTGTGCAGCGACGCATACTGCATGCCATGCAGACACTTGACGACGGCCGCTACAACAAGGTGGCAAACATTGTGGGTACCGCCATGCAGTATCACCCTCATGGTGACGCCTCCATTGGTGACGCCATTGTTCAGCTGGGTCAGAAAGAGCTTCTTGTCGATACTCAGGGAAACTGGGGCAACATCATAACCGGCGACTCGGCAGCGGCGCCACGTTACATCGAGGCGAGGCTTTCTTCCTTTGCATTGGAGACGCTGTTCAGCCCGAAAATAACCGAGTGGACAATGAGCTACGACGGCCGCAAAAGGGAGCCTGTGACCCTTCCGGCCAAATTCCCGCTTCTGCTGGCACAGGGTGTGGAGGGTATTGCCGTCGGCTTGTCATCGAAGATTCTGCCGCACAACTTCATCGAGATATGCGATGCCGCCATAGATTATCTGCAAGGAAAGGAGTTTTCTCTCCTTCCGGACTTTCAGACAGGAGGACTGATGGATGCCGGACGCTACAACGACGGCGCAAGAGGTGGCGCGGTGAAGGTCCGTGCGCGTATAGAGAAGCTTGACTCCAAGACGCTTGCCATAACGGAGATACCATTCGGCAAGACAACCGCCACCCTCATAGCTTCCATTCAGGCGGCGGCGGAGAAGGGGAAAATCAAAATCCGTCATCTTGACAACAATACCACAGCCACAGCGCGAATCATAGTGCAATTGCAGCCGGGTACTTCGAGCGACAAGGCCATAGATGCCCTGTACGCTTTTACTGACTGTGAGGTGAGCATATCCCCCAACTGTTGCGTGATATGCGATCATAAGCCGCGATTCATGAGTGTAAGCGAGCTGTTGCGATACAGTGTGGATCATACCCGCGAACTGCTGCGCAGAGAGCTGGAAATACGTCTTGACGAGCGCCGCGAGGATATTTTCTTCGCCTCGCTGGAACGTCTGTTTATATCCGAACGTATGTACAAACACCCGGAGGTTGAGCAGGCATTGGAGATGGAGGCCGTTCTTGTGCGGCTGCGACTTCTCTTTGAGCCGTGGCTGCCGCGTCTTACCCGCGAGATTTCGGATGATGACCTTATAAGGCTTTGGGAGATACGCATGAAACGCATACTGAGCTTCAACGTTCAGGCAGCCGATGACCGTATTGCGGCTCTGGAGGCAGAGATGGAGAAGTTGCAGGAACAGCTTGCACATATAACCGAGCATACCATAAAGTGGTTCCGCCATCTGCGCGACACTTACGGCCATAATTTTGCCCGTCGCACTGAGTTGCGCAGTTTCGACAGCATAGAGGCCACGAAGGTGGCGGAAGCTAATTGCCGCCTTTATTACGACAAGGCTGGCGGCTTCCTTGGCACAGCGCTCAAGGAAGGCGAGTTCAAGGCCAACTGTTCGGACCTCGACGATATTCTGATAGTTAATCGCGACGGCACTTACCGCATTGTCAAAACGCCGCGCAAGCTCGACGTCGGCAAAAAGGTGATACATGTCGCGCCGTTCAAGAAAGGCGACAACCGCACTGTCTACAATGTCGTATACCGCAACGGCAAAGGGGGCTTTACCTACAAGAAACGCTTCACCATTACCGGCATGACCCGCGACCGCGTTTATGACATCACCCGAGGACTGCCGGGCTCTCAGATACTTTATTTCTCTGCCAACCCCAACGGAGAGGCCCAGGTGGTGAGAGCGGTATTGAAGGAGCCTAAGCAGCCTACCATTCCGGGCCTTAAGATTGACGGAAGGCGAGGTCTGAAGAATACCGAGGTTGAGGTCAATTTTGCGGAACTGGCGATAAAGGGTCGCGATACATTAGGCAACCTCGTTACCAAGCATGATGTGGCTAAGGTGGAATTTGACCGCGATTTAGGTTCTACCCTCGGCGGTCGTGAGGTATGGTTCGACCCTGATGTTCTGCGTATCAACTACGATGGCCGTGGTACGTTGCTCGGTACTTTTCAGGGCAACGACCTTGTGGTGGTGCTGACTAAGAACGGTGAGTTCTACACCACATCCTATGCTGAGAGCAACCATTATGATCCGGGAATCCTTTTCATCGAGAAATTCGACCCGGAGAAGGTATGGACAGTAGCCCTCTTCGACCGGGAGGCAGGATATACCTATCTGAAACGTTTCCGCCTGGAACCTTCGGCAAGAAGGCAGGTATATGCTCCGGTACCTGATGAACAGAAGATTTACCTTGTTACCGGCAGTGTCAGGCCTCAGTTGGAAATCGAGTATGGCGGTCATGACCGTCATCGTTTGCCGACCGTTGTCGAAGCAGTGGAGTTTGTGGGAGTGAAGAGCTTCAAGGCAAAAGGGAAAAGGCTCAGCCAGTACAAAGTAAGGGCGGTTCGCGAAATAACTCCTCCCGAAGAGCCGGAAGTCGTGGAGACCGACTACGAGGACATAAGTATGGACCCGAACAGGGTACAGCCGGAAAATATGAACCCGGAAATAGAGCGGGAGTCCGACAACCTCGAACAGCCTGTGCTTGATTTATAATCCTAAATATTATTACCATGATACTCTTTCCCCCGACCGTCTACCGTAACCGTTGCAAGCAATTTCTGCAATGGCTTATCCTTGCTGTATTGCTTGTAGCTTTTCCCTTGTTTTCCAAAGCGTCAGTTCAGGATTCGTTGGAGAAACGCCCTATTGTCTCCACTTATTCTCTGGAGATAGGTGGCGGCCATGCCACGGACACATATCTGTCGCCCTTGCGTTACCATGGAGTGCATCTTGCCCTGAGCGGTGACTGGAGCAAAGCATTGCCGTTCGGGAAAGACCTGAGTATGTCGTTTCGCGGCCGCATTGAGGGGATGCACCTCAACAATCCGGCGGGGAATGCCACGGAATGGCAGGGTGCCGTAGGTTTCGACTGGCTCATCCGGCGTGGATGGCGCCTCACAGACCGGTTAGTGATAAGTGCCGGAGGCGGCGTAGGTCTGTATGCCGGAGTGGTGTATCTGCCACATAATTCCAACAATCCGGCTGCGGCAAAAGCGTTGGTTGGACTGGAAGGCACGGTTGCAGCTTCATATAGGCTGCAATTGGGTAAATTGGGCATCACACTCCGCGATGAGGTGCTGACTCCTGTAGTCGGCATATTCTTCAGCCAGGACTACGGACAGCCTTATTACAGCATCTATCTCGGCGACCGCGACAATCTTGTCCATGCCTCATGGTGGGGGAATAATTTCTGCATCGACAATCTGCTGAACTGCCGGCTGCATTTCGACAGAGGAGACCTCGGCATAGGCTATCGGTTTCGGCTGTATTCAAGCCATGTATGCAATATCGATACCCGTATCCCCACTCATGCGGCGGTAATAAGCTGGACACCCCGACGCCGTAACTGTTCCGACGCACGACTTAATTATCCACTTTATTAAACATACAGCCATGAAACGCCTTCTTACTGTTCTTCCTGTCCTTATCATCTTCTTGACCGGATGCCACGATATACCGGACTATGAGAATACCCGTTCGGATAATTTCGATTGTCTGTGGCGCCTTGTCGATGAGCATTATTGCTTCTTCGAAAACAATGGCGTTGACTGGAACGAGGTCTACGACCGCTATCATTCTCAAGCCGATACAGCAAAAACAGCACTTTCGCTTTTCAATGTATGCGCAGCAATGCTCAACGAACTGCATGACGGGCATGTGAACCTTGCCTCAAGTTTCAATGTGAGCTATTATCGCGAATGGTGGAGCCGCTATCCGCAGGATTTCAACATGCGAACCTTGGAGCAGTATTACCTGAAAATGGATTGGATGACCACATGCGGAATGAGATATAAGATTCTGCCTTCCGGAATAGGGTATATTTATTATCCGTCGTTTACTTATCAGTTGGGCGACGGCAATATTGCGAATGTGCTGAAGTATTTCGATAAGTGCAAGGCGCTGATAATAGATGTGCGCGACAATGGCGGCGGAGACCTTACCAACGTCCATAAACTTGTGGGCCATTTTATTGAGAAGAAAATGGTCGGCACTTATACCAGCTATAAGACAGGACCGGGACATTCGGATTTCTCGGCACCCTACGCTGTTGAGTATAAGCCTGTGGAGCGCTTCGGCAAATGGACCAAGCCGGTAGCAGTGCTTACCAATCGCTCCACATTCTCCGCCGCAAATGATTTTGTTGCTGTAATGAAACGTCTGCCACAGGTAACGGTGATAGGCGCCCGGACAGGAGGGGGAGGGGGCATGCCGTTTACCTACGACATGCCGATAGGCTGGACAGTGCGCATGAGTGTCGCGCCTACTTACGATGCCGACATGCAGCCGATAGAATCCGGAATCACTCCGACGGAAGGCTGCATTATTACCGCTCCCGACGCCCAGCTTGCCCAAGGCAAGGATGCCATTCTCGACTTCGCCCAGACCTATTTGCTGAAAAAGATATTAGAGGGAGAGCTGTGAGTACTGGGAGTCCTGTGAGATATGGGAGTACTGGGATGGACTAAATTCTTCAAAAAATTTTAGGGACAGAAGGGGGATGAGGGACCGTGGATGTGGGAATGACATTCTTCAACGCTGCGGTTGACTATGATGTGCTTGTTGGCAAGGCGGGAGATGACAGTCATTTCATGGCTTACCAATATGATTGTGCTTTTATGCGCCAGCTCTTCTACTATGCTGTAGATCTGATTCTCGAAATGTTTGTCGACATAGCTCAACGGCTCGTCAAGCACCACCAGTTCCGGTTCAGAGATAATTGCTCTTGCCAGGAGTGCCCGTTGCAACTGTCCGCCGCTCAACGCTCCTATATGGCTGTCGATATAACTTTCCAGACCGAGCAGGCCTGTCACTTTCCGGAGCTTCCCGGCACTGTCTGATGGCATTTTCAGACCCCAGCCCGTAATGAGGCCTGAAAGCACCATCTGCCTCACTGTTATCGGGAAACGCAGGTCGATTGCGCTTTTCTGCGGCAGATAACCGATTGCCAAGTCTTTTGCGGGCTTGCCGTCGGGTGTGAAATAGCTTACCTTTCCTTCGCGTGGCTTCAGCAGCTTCAGCATGAGTTTCAGCAACGTCGTCTTGCCGCCGCCGTTAGGACCGCTGATTGCCATGAAATCGCCATAGCAGACGCTCAGATCAACATTGCGCAATATCCATTCGGAATCATAGCGAATGCCGACATCCGTCAGTTCGATTATTCTGTTACATCCTTTTTGCTGCATTACCGAGGTCTTTAGCGAGATTGGACAGTGAATTGATAATATCCGGCTGCATCAGCGAGGTCTTCACTACCGGAAGCTTCATGTCGGCATTCAGGTTGAGTGCCATGCGGGGCGAATGTTCCGCTTCAACCACCAACGCCACAACGTTATGTTTCCTTGTTTCGTCCACGGTCTGTGCCATGCGTCTTGGTGTCGGTTCCTTGTGTCCCTGTTGCACCGAGAGCTGACGGAAGCCGAAGTCATGAGCCATATATACGAGCGAGGGATGCCATATAGCCACTTCCTTCCCTTTCAAAGGTTCCAGATCCTGTTCCATGGAACGTTGAAGCGAGTCAATGCGCTGAATAAGGGCATTATGGTTCTTCCGGTACAAGTCTTCATGCGAGGGATTGACGCGAATGGCTACCTCTAACAGAGCATCGGCCATGGCGCGGATGTTGCGTGGTGTTGCCCATACATGTGGATCCTCCTCATGATTGTGGGCATGATGTCCGTGTTCTTCCTCATGTTCATGAATCCCATCTGTTTCATGAGCTTCTTCCTCGCTGAGGAGAAAGAACTTTGAACGGGCATCGGTGATATGAAGAGAGGGATACATTGTTCCCAACGACTTCCGTAAAGACTGCTCGAAAGGCAACGTCCCCACCATAGCGTATTCACTGCTCTTTTCCAGGTTGCGCATAGCCTTTATGGAGGGTTCGTAAGTTTCTGCGTCGGTGCCGGGCGGCAACATGGTGTTTATCTCCATGTCATCGCCCACAATAGCTTTCAAAAGGAATTCCTGAGGAGGAATGCTCACAGTCACTACCGGTCTTGAATTCTTATGTTCCGCATCGCGACATGCTGTCAGCAGAACAATTATGGAAAACAGCAACAGCCTTATGCCTCGGTTTACGGCCATGTCAATCCTCCTTCGTTTCATTTTCCGAAAGGAAGGATTCCTGCCCGGACATAGATCCCGTTTCAGACTTGTGCTCTGATTCCTGTTCCTGCTTCGTTTCCGGTTCCGGTTTCAGCAACGCCACAATCTTGGCATCGGTGTCGATAATGGCCTTCATCTCACGGCGCAGACGGTGCATGGCTATGTTTCCGAAAATCCATACCGGAATGCCAAGGGGGAAAAGAATCATACCGCACCAACCCATCCAGCGACGTGGCGCAGGCCTGTAGAGCCACAGACTTGTCACAATGGGGTATTGCGGCAGAAGACGTACCACATGCGCGTCGCGGCTGTCGCTGAGGTAGTCGTATATCACATCGCACCGTGTCGCAGTGCGTTTGATTTTTACTGTATTCAGACCACCGAGCCAGTAACGTACATAACCCATGGGTCTGCGCACTCTCTTCTCCAGTGCTTTTGCTCCGGAGTCAAGGCTATGCAGCATCTCCAGCGCCAATGTAACGTCCACATCGTTAATGATGACCTCCTTGAAGGCACTGCCACGTTTCTGCCTCAGTCCGAAGATACGTCTCAGCAAAGCCAGATAAGCACCTTTGTCGAAGAGGGCTGAGTCATTCATTGCCTTGTAGGTTGCGAATATGCCGAGTGGAGCGAGGATGGCGGTGGAAATCCACATGCCGATATATACGGGCCAACGGCCGTCGCGGGCCATCTTATAGCCTGTGTTGTCGATGATGTAGTATACCAGGAACAGCATCACCGAGATGACGAGGGGAGTGCCTATGCCGCCTTTGCGTATGATGGCGCCGAGCGGCGCTCCGATGAAGAAGAAGATAAGACATGCCACCGAAAGGGTGAACTTCTTAACCAACTCTATCTCATGCCGGCGGATGGATTTCTGTTCCTCGGCCATGTTCATCGAGCGGAACTCATATTCCTGCGAGCGCTGTACGGCGGCTCTCCGGGCGGCATCAAGGAGTTCCGAGGCCTGAGGCAACGGCATAGACATCAGAATAGTGTCAAGGTCAGGCGGAGAGGACGGCATCTTCACCGGCTTATAAGCGGTGGGACGATGCGTCTTGGCGTCGATGGGCGCGGATACACCGCCGTAGCGCTCCATGCGCAGTTCCGTGCCATAAATCTCGCCCACGGAATCCACCTTCGCGCTGACGGAGTCTATGGTATGCCTCAGCTCGGCAATGTTCTTGCCCACGTACTGCTTGCGCATCTGGTTGTCATCGAGTCGGTTGAAGTTGACGTCGAATGGAATCAGCACTTCCTTCCGCTCGAACTCCTCGCGACGGAACGGCACATTCTGGTCACCCGGCAACTGGTCACGCAGATTCTCGAACTGCTCGCCCTTGAAAAGCCGCAGGAACATATAGCGCTTGTCTTTGGTGAGCGCTAACTGAGCCGAGTCGCTTACCAGGATTGTTGCGTTCTCGCCGCCTTGGCTGACATCGTAAATCATTACTCCCCGCAACATTCCTGTCACAGGGTCTTTCTCCTTCACGAATACATTATAGTCGGGAATCTGGTCGTTGAATACGCCGGGAATAATCTCTGTCTCAGGCGATTTCTGTTTGATGGAGAATAGGAGAGTCCACATCTTCACCTGCGCTCTGGGCAATACATCATTCTGGAAGAAGAAAGCTCCGATTGAGATTGCGCCTACTAAGATAATGAGCGGCATCATCACCCTTACCAGACTTATTCCGGAGGCTTTCATGGCGGTAAGCTCGAACTTCTCGCCAAGGTTTCCGAAAGTCATCAGCGAAGCCAGCAGAATCGCCAACGGCAGTGACATGGGCACCATGCTCACCGCCGCGTAGAAGAACAGTTCTCCTATTACGGAAATCTCCAGCCCTTTGCCCACAAGGTCATCGACGTACTTCCACAGGAACTGCATCAGCACGATGAAGAGCACGATGAAGAACGTCATCGCGAACAGTGGCAAGAAACTCTTTAGCACAAACCAGTGCAATCTTTTCAGCACTCGCATTTCGACTGCAAAGGTACAAAAAAGCTGTACTATATACAAAAAAGCTGTTGCGCATGACTTTGTCACACACAACAGTTTTTTTATTCCTCTTGTCTAAAGGTTGAAGTAATATGTTCCGGTGGAGAGCACTACGTAAAAGTCATAGGAAGTACCGTCGAGGCGATAAGAAGTGTTGATTGCGGGAATATTGAGGTTCGTGTTCCAGGAATCGGTCCAGGGATTCCAGGCCGTCAGAACAGTCACACTGTATTGTTCGCCGTTATAATTATATTCCACCGACATCGGCACGGTACGCCAGACACCTTCGTCGTCATAGCCGACACCTATCACGTTTACCTTCCCATTATTCTGGTAAGTGGGCGAAACCACAACCGTCGTTG
>CAJMDR010000007.1 GCA_905212215.1 uncultured Porphyromonadaceae bacterium | reverse complement strand
CATAGGCATGGCTTCGACCCCTACCACGGAAATAGCCGTTACTTCGGAAAATGCGGCAGGAGGCATAATCATAACAGCATCGCACAATCCCGCTCAATGGAATGCCTTGAAGCTCCTCGGCCCCTCAGGTGAATTCCTTGACAAAGCCGAAGGAGAGCGAGTGCTGGAACTGGCCGCAGCGGATGATCTTGACTTCGCTCCTTGGCAGGAACTTGGCACCGTTTATCATAACGAGACCTACGACCGCCGTCACATAGACGCCGTGCTTGCTCTACCGGCTGTAGATACCGAAGCAATCCGCAACGCCAACCTTACAGTAGCTATTGATGCGGTTAACTCTGTAGGAGGACATGTGATGCCTAAGCTTCTGAACGCCCTTGGTGTAGCAAAGGTAGTAGAGATAAATTGCGAGGCAACCGGCCGTTTCGCTCATACTCCCGAACCTATTCCTGAAAATCTCAAACTCACGGCACAAACAGTAGTTGACTCCAAAGCTGATGTCGGCCTGGTAGTAGACCCGGATGTAGACCGACTCGCAATCATTATGGAGAACGGCGAGATGTTCGTTGAAGAATATACCCTTGTTTCTGTTGCTGAATATGTCCTCGGACTCACTCCGGGCAATACTGTGAGCAATCTCAGCAGTTCAAGAGCGCTTCGCGATGTGACGGCACGTCATGAAGGCTGCAATTATTCAGCAGCCGCAGTCGGTGAGGTGAATGTAGTGACGGAGATGAAGCGTACAAACGCCATCATCGGCGGCGAAGGCAACGGTGGAGTGATCTATCCTGCTTTGCATTATGGCCGTGATGCCCTCGTTGGCGCGGCTCTCTTCCTCACGCTTCTGGCCAAGAGCGGCAAGAAAGTGAGCGAACTGAAAAAGACATATCCACAGTATGTGATACTGAAGGATAAGATCCAGCTTGACGGCAGCATGGACGTTGACGCCATCCTGCTTAAGATAAAGGAACAGTTCGCCGATAAAGGCACCATCACCGACATCGACGGCGTCAAGATTGATTTTCCCGAGGGATGGGTACACCTTCGTAAATCAAACACTGAGCCTATCATACGCATTTACAGCGAGGCCAAGGATCCGCAGAAGGCTGAGGAACTGGCACAGTCGGTAAAGCAATTTGTCATGAACCGCTGACTGACAGATTAAAGCCATATACCAACGAAAGCAAACACATAACATCATGTTAAAGAGATTCTTCCTAAACCTTTTGTCATCGTTCATCGGTGCTTGGCTTGCCATAGTACTGGGAGGCGCGGTGATAGTGCTCATCATCTTCGCGGTGATAGGTAAGTTCGCCTCAGAAGAAAGCAAAGCCAAAGTAAAGGTTAAAAGTGATTCCGTGATGGTTCTGGACCTTGATGGCGAGATTCAGGAAACGGAGACAGCAAGGGAATTTGATGCCGATATGCTGCTGCAGGGTGAGATAGAAAAGCCCAAGACTCTTTTGAGCCTTGTGACAGCTCTGGAAGAAGCCTCCGAAGACCCCCGAATAGAAGCTGTCTACGTTAAATGTGGCTCACTCGCCATAGCTCCCACCACTGCCCATGCACTCCACGATGCACTGGCAAGCTACAAGCAGAAGACCAAAAAGCCGGTCTATGCTTACGGCGACATGCTTACGCAAGGAACGTTGTACATTGCCTCTTGCGCCGACAGCATCTTCCTGAACCCGCAAGGTGAGCTGCTGCTTTCCGGATGCGGATCAATGAGCCTCTATTTTAAAGATCTCTTTGAAAAGATAGGTGTTGAATGGCAGGTATGCAAGGTAGGCACTTATAAAAGTGCCGTGGAACCATTCACCACCAATGAGATGAGCGAACCGGCACGTCGACAGCTCATTGAACTTTATGATGTTATATGGAAAGACATTCGCGGCACCATAGCAAAAGGAAGAAACGTTCCTGAAGCGCTTATCGACTCCATGGTAAACAATGTTGCCATGACCTGGAGCGCGGCTCAGGTTGCCCAAACAAAACTGATTTCCGCTACTGCATATGAGCGTGAAATGGACAAGAAAATCGCTGCCGCGATAAAAGTCTCAGACCCTGATGACATCAATTTCATCGATGCACAGAGTTTCGGAGCCGAAAACGCCATGCCTGCTATAAGTGGTGACCATATTGCCGTTCTTTATGCTACCGGAGAAATCCAGGAGAACTCAAAGGGTGGCATAGACTGTTTTACTCTTGTCCCGGTCATTCTTGACCTTGCAGACGATGATGATGTAAAAGGACTTGTACTGAGAGTTAATTCTCCCGGCGGTTCGGTATTCGGCTCTGAACAGATAAGCGATGCCCTCAACTACTTCAAGTCAAAGAAAAAACCTTTAATTGTTTCCATGGGCGATTATGCCGCCTCTGGAGGTTATTGGATTTCATGCAATGCCGACAAGATTTATGCTGACCCCTTAACAGTTACCGGATCTATCGGCATCTTCGGCTTGATTCCCAACGCAAAAAATCTGTTGAACAAAATCGGAATCACACCCCAGACCGTAACGACGAATCCAAACGGCTTTATCGGGGTTCCACTGGAACCCTTGAACGAGCAACAGCTTGCCGCACTCCAGACAGCAATAAACCGGGGCTATGACCAGTTCCTCGGAAAAGTTTCCAAAGGACGTCACATGACAACAGCTCAGGTTGACAGCATTGCCCAAGGCAGGGTATGGGCCGGCGCAACAGCACTCAGACTCGGTCTTGTTGACGAATTGGGAAGCCTGCAGACTGCCATCAAATATGCATCGGAAAAAGCCGGAATGAAAGAAGCTGAAGTAGGCTATTACCCGCTGCTCGAACCTTCATTCTGGGATATGATTCCCACCTCAACAGATATGTCGTCGCTACTTGCAAAAGCGATGGGGAAGTCCCTCGATTCACAAGTAACCCCGTATCTGGTATGGCATATCCAGAACATTCTCAAACGCAACCATCAGCAGGCCATC
Organism: uncultured Porphyromonadaceae bacterium; assembly: GCA_905212215.1. GTDB lineage: Bacteria > Bacteroidota > Bacteroidia > Bacteroidales > Muribaculaceae > Lepagella. The sequence goes on along the minus strand of CAJMDR010000007.1, from coordinate 14,204 downwards.
ATGCCCCAGGTCTGGAAAGTAAGGATATAAGTACATGAAGACAACAACCGGAAAACTTCTCACTTTTGCCCTTACTCCACTTTCATGGATGTATTGGGGAGCTACCGAAGTTCGCAACAAACTGTTCAATATCGGTATGCTCCGGCAGAAGAGTTTTGCTGTTCCGGTTGTATGTGTGGGTAACCTCTCGGTAGGCGGAACAGGCAAGACTCCAATGGTGGAGATGCTGTTGCGTAACCTGCAGACGGAATACAGAATCGGAGTTGTGAGCCGCGGATATAAGCGTCACACAAAGGGATTCCTGCTCGCAAACTCAAAGTCCACACCCGTAACCATTGGAGATGAACCTTACCAGATGTTCCAGAAGTTCGGGAAAAGAGTAAAGGTGACGGTATGTGAAAAAAGAGCCAAGGGTATAGAAAAACTGCTGGAACTTCATCCGGAAATAAATCTTATTATACTCGACGATGCATTCCAGCACAGATATGTTAAGCCCAAAGTATCCATCCTGCTGATGGATTACAACCGTCCTGTCTACAGCGACAAGCCATTGCCTTTGGGTAGGCTCCGCGAACATCCTGTAGGCATGAATCGTGCCGATTTCGTGGTGGTGAGCAAATGTCCGGATAACATACTCCCTATCAACTACCGCCTGATGAGCGACAGACTTTCGTTGCTAAAATATCAGGAGCTATACTTTGCAGGTGTGAAGTATCTTGACCTTAAACCTGTTTTTGAGGATGAGGCACCATACACCGTGACTTTAGAATCGCTCACTGCAGCAGATACAATACTTCTTGTTACCGGGATAGCAAATCCAAGGCCACTCCTCAAGCATTGCAAAAAATGCAAAGCCAAAATAAAGGTTCAACATTTCCCCGACCATCACGAGTTCACTATCTCTGACCTTGACAAGATAAGGGAGAAGTTCGACAACCTGAAAGGTGCACGCAAAATAATCGTCACTACGGAAAAAGATGGCGGACGGATGCTACATAACCCTTATTTTCCCCAGTCACTGAAACCTTATACTTTCTACCTGCCAATTGAAATGTATATAAGAAGAGACTGGAACCCGAATCCCGGATTCATAGAACTTTTGTGCGCAGCAATCGACAAATAAACCTTTGCCAGTGAACAGACGTTTTATATTTGGTGTAATTTTTACACTTAGACCGTAATAAATCAAATTCCATGCTTGAGAAGATTAAAGAAACTTCAGAGTTTATAAAATCGAAAGTAACGACTCTGCCAAAAATAGGAATCATTTTAGGTTCCGGCCTCGGCAATCTTGCCGACCTCATCGACGTAGAGGTGGAAATGAAATATTCCGACATTCCCAACATGCCTATCTCTACTGTACAAGGCCATAGCGGGAAACTCATTTTCGGTAAACTCGCAGGAAAAGATGTCGTTGCCATGTCTGGCCGTTTCCATTACTACGAAGGCTATGACATGAAACAGGTAACATTCCCTGTGAGAGTGATGAAATCCATCGGCGTGGAGACTATCTTCGTCAGCAACGCCGCCGGAGGCATGAACAAGGAATTCAAGGTTGGCGACGTAATGGTTATCAACGACCATATCAACCTCTTCCCCGAAAACCCGTTGCGTGGCAAGAACTACGAAGAACTCGGCACACGATTCCCCGCAATGACACATGCCTACGATCCCGCTTTGCTGAAACTCGCCGACGACATAGCAGCCGAGCAGCAGATAAGACTCATGCACGGTGTTTATGTAGGCACTACAGGTCCAACTTTCGAGACTCCCGCAGAATACGAATATTTCCGCATAATTGGTGGCGATGCCGTAGGTATGAGCACCGTTCCTGAAGTGATAGTGGCAAACCATGCTGGTATGCACGTCTTCGGACTCAGTGTAATCACCGACCTCGGCGGAAAAGACATAACAGAAGTACCCTCTCACGAAGAGGTGCAGCAGGCTGCAGTGAAGGCTTCGCCCGTTATGGCAAAACTTGTCACTCACATGATTGAACGTCTGTAATACGGACTTCTTCCGTTGATAAAGTAGTATTCTGAAAGGGAAAATATTCCATCAGATCTTTCAAAATAAGATGCATGAATGCATCGTTACAAAATGGGAGAAGAGTTTGCTTCTCCCATTTTTATAAAACCTAATGTTTTCATAAAACACAATGGCTGAAATTAACGAGTTAGGGGAATTCGGTCTTATTGACCGGCTTACCGATGACCTTAAACCGATAAACTCATCAACTGTAAAAGGCGTTGGCGATGATGCTGCAGTACTCGCTTTCGAAAGCGACAAGGAGATTCTTGTAACTACCGACTTATTGCTGGAAGGCATACATTTCGATGTGCGTTATGTGCCGTTGAAACATCTTGGCTATAAAGCCGCCATAGTGAATTTCTCCGACATCTACGCCATGATGGGGACCCCGAGGCAAATCACCGTAAGTATAGGAATATCCGCCCGTTTCACCGTAGAAAACATAGACGCCATTTATTCTGGCATACGGCTAGCCTGCGAGCGCTATGGTGTAGACCTCGTCGGCGGAGACACCTCAGCCTCCGTTACCGGACTGGTGATAAGCATAACCTGCATCGGCGAGGCTCCGAAAGGTGAAGCTGTGATGCGCAGCGGTGCAAAACCCACCGACCTTATTTGTGTCAGTGGTGACCTCGGCGCAGCATATATGGGTCTCCAGCTACTGGAACGTGAGAACAGACTCGCGGCAAAAGCATCGAAAGATGAAAACTTTCAGCCTGACTTCGCCGGTAAGGAATACATCATCGAACGCCAGCTGAAACCGGAAGCAAGACGAGACATTGTGGAAGAACTGAAGAAGAACGGCATCAAGCCTACTTCCATGATGGATGTCAGCGACGGTCTCAGCAGCGAACTGCTTCACCTCTGCCGTAATTCCAAGGTAGGTGTCCGTGTCTATGAAGACAAGATTCCCATTGACTACCAGACGGCAGTCATGGCTGAGGAACTTAACATGAACCTTGTTACTGCGGCACTGAACGGAGGCGAGGATTATGAACTTCTCTTCACCGTTCCACTCATCGACCATGACAAGGTTCAGGCACTTAAAGGTATTTCTATCATCGGCTATACCACAGAGCCGGATCTCGGTGCCGCTCTCGTAACCCGCGATGGCTCCGAGATACCGCTTCGCGCCCAGGGATGGAATGCCTTTTCAAACTCTTCTGCAACCTCCAACAACAAGTAAAGGCAGTAATACTTAACAATGGCTATGCAATAGTAAGGATATTTAACACTAAATGTTAAATTCCAATGCCGGAAAAGCAGTAATTTTGCTTCCGGAAAAACTCTGTAAATTAAATGGACAATAACTTCAACATACGGCAAATCAACGAGCAGATTTCGGCTCAAAGCTCCGTGCTGGGTCTTCTGCAGCAAGGTATTGAACAACGTATCGTAGGACAGAAGCACCTTGTGGATTCTCTCCTCATCGCCCTGCTCTGCGACGGACATGTTCTGCTCGAAGGTGTGCCCGGTCTGGCAAAGACCCTCGCCATCAATACTCTGGCTCAGGTAGTGGATGCCAAATTCTCCCGTATTCAGTTCACCCCTGACCTCCTTCCCAGCGACGTTACCGGAACAATGATTTATTCCGTTAAGAAAGAGGAATTCGAGGTAAAGAAAGGACCTGTTTTCGCTAACTTCGTCCTGGCAGATGAAATAAACCGCGCTCCCGCCAAAGTGCAGAGTGCGCTGCTCGAAGCCATGCAGGAACGTCAGGTCACTCTCGGCGACGAGACTTTCCCACTTCCCAAGCCTTTCCTGGTGATGGCCACTCAGAACCCGCTCGAACAGGAAGGAACATATCCTCTTCCCGAAGCCCAGACTGACCGTTTCCTGCTCAAGGTAATTATCGGATATCCGAGCAAAGATGAAGAGAAGAGAATCATACGCCAGAACATAGGTTCCGATCTACCTCCTGTTCGTCCTCTCATAAAGAAATCTGAAATAGAAAACCTCCAGGGACTCTGCCGCACAATTTATCTTGATGAGAAGATAGAGAACTACATCGTGGATATCGTCTTCGCAACACGTCAGCCTGAGCAGGCGGGAGTACCCGACCTCAATAGCCTTATCTCCTTTGGAGCCTCTCCCCGTGCATCCATATCCCTGGCTAAGGCTTCAAGGGCTTACGCTTTCCTGCGCGGACGCGGCTACGTCATCCCGGAAGATGTGCGCATGGTATGTCATGATGTGCTTCGCCACCGTATCGGCCTCACTTATGAAGCTGAGGCTAACAACATAACCACCGACGAGGTCATTTCTTCAATCCTCGACAAAGTGCAGGTACCTTAAGGCTGGTTTGCATGGATACAGCTGAACTCCTCAAGAAGGTAAGGAAGATAGAAATCAAGACCCGTGGACTCTCGCAGAACATTTTTGCAGGAGCTTACCACAGTGCTTTCAAAGGTCGTGGAATGACCTTCGCCGAGGTGCGTGAATACCGTTATGGCGACGATGTACGCGACATTAACTGGAACGTAACTGCCCGGCAGAACCACCCCTATGTGAAAATCTACGAGGAGGAACGTGAACTCACCATGATTCTCCTCATAGACGTCAGCGCAAGCCGTAACTTCGGCGCCGTGGGAGAGACGAAAAAGGAGATGATGGCCGAGATAGCAGCCACCCTCGCTTTCTCTTCTATTCACAACAAGGACAAAGTGGGAGTTATTTTCTTCTCCGATATAGTGGAAAAATACATCCCTCCAAAGAAGGGTCTTAGCCATATTCTGTTGATAATTCGCGAGGTTATCGACTTGCAGCCGCAACACACCGGAACAGACATATCCGCAGCCTTGCATTTCCTCAACACGGTGGTTAAGAAACGGTCGGCGGCTTTCCTTCTGAGTGATTTCATCGATTCCCATTCCTGGCTTGACCCCATGCGCATCGCCGCCAGGCAGCATGAAATAGCCGCCATTCAGGTTTACGATAAGCGCGACATGCAACTCCCAGACATTGGTCTGGTGAGACTGCGCGATATGGAGAGCGGTGCTTACCGTTGGGTTGACACTTCTTCCCCCTCGGCACGGAAAGCATACAACAAGCTATGGTATAACCGCCAGCAACAGATTCAGCAGTCGGCCATTCAATGTGGTCTCGATGTGGCTGCAATTTCAACTGATGAAGACTTTGTCAAGGCTTTGTTAGGTCTGTTCCGACGCAGGTCGGCACGCAGACATTGACTTTCATTATGAGCGTAAAAAAGAATATCTCAATAAAGCTGACACCTCTGTGCTTGCTGCTTCTTATGGCAATTTGCAATGTTACGGCAAAAGCCGTGGCACCGCAGGTTACCGCAAAAGTGGACAGCGGGAATCTACTCATGGGAAAAATGGGAGTGCTTAACCTGCAGGTTGTGGTAGACAGAGGTCAGCAGTTCGAGCTTCCGTTGCTGGCTACACAGGACAGAAACGGTCTCATTCCTTTTGTCGGCGACAGCATTGAACTCAGGGCTGCCATTGCCAGGGATACGGTGCCGTTGGGCGGAACAAAGATTCAGGTAAATTGCAAGATTCCCATGCAGGCGTTCATGCCAGGAAAATACCTTTTACCTCCACTCTCTGTGGTATCAGGCTCCGACACAACAGCTTCTAACCGTGTGGCCATCAACGTAACAGGACCCGATGTAAAGGCTACGGACTCAATCTCGCCTGACTTTGGACCGGTAGATCCTTATTACAATAAGGGATATCAGAAGACAACAGACAAGATACCTGACTTCCTGTATTACTGGTGGTGGGCTATTCTTGCAGCTTTGGCTGCAATAGGTCTCCTGTTGTGGTGGTTGCTAAAGCGCAAAGGCAAGGAATTGCCGTGGAGAAAGCCAAAACCGGAACCGAGTCCTTTTGATCAGGCAATGGAAAGGCTACGGGTTCTCAGAACACGCAACCTATGCGAACAAGGTCAGGAAAAAGAGTATTATTCTGAACTGACTGATATTCTAAGGCTCTATCTATGGCGTAGATTCGGTATCAACGCTCTGGAAATGACTACCCAGCAGATTCGTAAAGCAGTGAAGAACAGCCGCGATGCAAAAATCGGCAAACAATACATAGAGGAAGTACTCGGAATGGCCGACTTTGTCAAATTCGCCAAGTTCAAGCCACTCCCCGATGATAATATCAAAGCTTTCGAAGATGTAATCCGCTTTGTGGAAGAGACAAAACCTCTGCCTGAACAGGAGGATTCTGGAAGCTCTGCCATCTCTTCTCCCGAGAAGAAAGAGGATAAAAACAATGTTGAACCTAACAAGAAGCCTCTGTCATGACGTTTAAATATCCAGTATTACTGTGGCTTCTCACAGTGTTCATCCCGCTCATTGCATGGTATATCTGGAAGCACCGCAATGCCAGCCCTTATCTTGAGGTGTCAACAACCGCGGCATTCGACAAGTTCCCGGTTTCCTGGAAGGTCCATGCAAACCATTTACTGTTTGTCCTGCGTTTAGGAGCCATCGGTTGCCTTATCGTGGCTTTGGCAAGACCTCTGACTTTCAATTCTTCTACCTCTAATCTGGTAGAAGGTACTGATATTGCATTAGCTCTTGACATCTCCGGGTCAATGAATTCCACCGACATCAAGCCCAACCGCATGGAAGCGGCAAGGAAAGTTGCGTCGGCTTTCATAAACGGTCGTGAGAATGACAATATGGCGTTGATAATTTTCTCTGGAGAATCACTGTCGCTCCTACCCCTCACCAACGACCGCTCAACATTGCTCAAAGAACTGGAGAATGTACAGGCCGGTTCTCTGGCTGACGGTACCGCGATTGGCGACGGCCTCACCTCCGCAATCAACCGAATATCGTCAGGAAAAGCAAAATCAAAGAGCATCATTCTGCTTACCGACGGTAGTAACAACGCAGGTGATGTGGCTCCCACCACAGCGGCTGAAATAGCACGTCAGCGCGGTATCCGCGTCTATACAATCGGCGTGGGTACTAACGGCAACTTCCAGGTTCAGGATCCTTTCGGATTTACCACTAACATGGAAACAAGAATCGACGAGCAAAGCCTGAAAGAAATTGCATCCATCACCGGCGGTAAATATTTCAGGGCAAAAAGCGAGAGTGTGCTGGAAGAGGTCTTTGATGAAATCGATAAGCTGGAGAAGACTCGCCTTGATGTTCAGCGTCATTCAAGGTCCTCCGAAGATTTCATGCCCTGGATCTTAGCTGCACTCTGTTGCCTCTGCTTAGAAATTCTGTTGCGTAACACAGTGTTGCGACGAATACCTTAAACTGCGCCTTATGTTCACATTCGGATATCCGTTATACCTTATATTGCTCCTGCTTGTGCCGGCTTTTTTCCTGCTCTATGTGTGGGGAAGGCATGCTCGCAGAAGAAAGTTGCGGCGGTTCGGCAAACCGGACATCATCGCTCCGTTGATGCCCACAGTATCCCCTTACAAGCCACCCATAAAAATCACATTGCAATTGCTGGCACTCGCATTGGTGATACTGGCCTTTGCAAGACCTTGGGGTGGTCTTAAAGAGAGCAACTCCGAAAAGACTGGTATAGAAGTGGTAATCGCTGTCGATGCCTCTAACTCAATGCTGGCGCCTATCGATGCAGACCATCCCGGTTCGCAGCGTATGCGTACAGCGAAACTGATGCTGGAAAGACTCATAGGACGACTCGACAACGACAGAGTCGGACTCATTGTTTACGCCGGAAACGCGCATACTCTCATCCCTGTAACCAACGACTATCTGTCTGCTAAGACATTCCTCAATACCATAGACCCCGAACAGATTTCATATCAGGGTACTAATATTGCTGCTGCCATAGATCAGGCTCAGGCAAGTTTCAGCCCACAGAAAGGTGTAGGAAGGGCTATCATTCTCATTACCGATGCCGAGGAACTGGAAAATCAGGAAGGTGCCATGGCGGCAGTAAAAAATGCTGCCAAGAACAAGATTCAGGTTGATGTGATTGGTGTAGGTTCAGGAGAACCGCAGACCATACCGACTCCCAACGGCCCCATGACCGACGATAACGGAGAAGTAGTGAAGACTGCTCTCAACGAGAATCTGGCAGCACAGTTGGCTAAAGCCGGTAACGGAATATATGTCAATGCCTCGCAGCCCGATGCCTTGGGTGACTTGCAGAAACAACTCGCGCAACTGCAACGTACGACCATGCAGAGCTCCACGCTGGCACTGCATGAGGAATTGTTCTATATCTTTGCATGGATTGCCCTGGCATTGCTGATTCTCGACATATTCGTGCTCGACCGCCGTATAAGCTGGCTCGACAAAATCAATTTCTTTAAAAAGGAAGCCAAGTAATGAAAATCCGCATATTCTTATACTTCTTGCCTTTGATAGTGATGTTTCTCGTCGGCTGTTCGCAGGATGAGAACATTGCCGGTGAAGAGATGTTCAACAGCGCACGCAAGGAACGCAACTACATAAAGCAGGGAAACGAAGCCTTCAATAATAAAGACTTCCAGACCGCCGCGAATTTGTACCGCAAGGCGTTGGAACAGAATCCATCCAGTCCTGAAGCGCTTTACAATAATGCTGTAGCCACCATGGCTATCGCCGAAGGAATGATGGCTAAGGCGGGAGACAAACCTGATTCTGCTGCCATAAAACTCATTGCGGAAGCGGAACAGATGTATATGCAGGCTGCTACATTACGCGGCAGAGCTACTTATATTGCCGCACTAAGTTCGTATAATCTTGGAAATCATTATTTCAGAATTAATGAGCTTGACAAGGCAGAGGATATGTACCGCGAGTCCTTGCGATTGAATCCTGACTTTGACGAGGCGAGACGCAACTTGCGAATCACTCAATTGAAGAAACAACAGAACCAGGATCAGAACAAGGATAAAGACAAGGATAAAGATAAGGATAAGAATAAAGATCAAAACAAAGATCAGAATAAAGACCAGACATATTTCTTGTGTCAGGTTGAAAAGAGTAAGGTGGCTAAAACGATTTTCCCTTTGGCGAATTTAGAAAAACCAGAAATTCGTAAGATTGCTTCTGAATTAAACTTAGAATCGGTTGCGACAAAGAAAGATAGTACGGGTATTTGTTTCATTGGAGAAAGAAACTTCAGACAATTCTTATCGAACTATCTTCCTAGTAAAGATGGTGACATTGTAGATGTGAATACAGGTAAAGTCATTGCACGTCATGTGGGCGTTTTATATTACACGATTGGACAAAGAAAAGGTTTAAATATAGATCATGAAAAGGGCCCTTGGTTTGTGGTTGGAAAAGATGTTGTGAAGAACATTCTTTATGTATGTCGTACAGACCAAAGAGATTTATTGTATTCAGATTCTTGTATTGTGAAAGGAATCAACTGGATCTTGCCAAGTTTGGATGAGATTCCAACAAAGTGTACTTGTAAATTTAGATATCGCCAAAAGGATCAGGATATTGAAATCGAAAGATTGGATGATACAAGTGTGTTAGTAAAATATCCACAAACGATTGCGTCTGTTACAGAAGGACAGGAAGCTGTATTCTACGATGGCGACAAGTGCATTGGTGGGGGTGTCATTGAAGAAGTCTTCAAGGATGGCAAGAATTTAAATCAATTGATTATGGAGACAGCCAATGGACATCGAGGCTAGGCTTGAATATATCATATTTGAAAATAAAGCCAATCATTATGTCGTTGCTGGCTTTTCAGAATTAAAGACGTATCATAATTTTACAGCGGCTGGAAGAATTGAAGATCCAATCGAAGATCAAGAATATGTTTTGCAGGGGGAATATGTAAAACACCCTAAGTATGGGGAGCAGTTTCGTGTGGATATGGCCAAAAAGAAATTGCCAGACAATTCGGATGCGATTATTCATTTTCTTTGTGGTGAGAATTTTCCTACGATTGGTAAAAAAACAGCCGAAAGTATTTATGAGACTCTTGGTGAGAATTGCTTAGAGAAGATTCATAATAATCCAGAACTTTTACATGAAGTGCCCAATTTGACTGCCAAAAAGATGTTGATTATTCAAAAGGGCATTCAAGAATTTACAGGATTTAATGAGACATACGCAAAGCTATTAAAGTATGGCTTGAGTCCAAGACAGATTCAGATGTTATTGGACACATATGATAATGTGTTGGATGTGATTGAAGAGGATTGTTTCAAACCTTATTATGAAGTGTATGGTTTTGGATATAAAACCGCTTGTAAGATGGCAAGTGCCATAGGCTTATCCAATGAGGATCCAAGAAGATTGGATGCCTATATCTATGAGTTGGCTAGACAACTATCTATGGCAACTGGAAATACATATATTACATTTGCGACAATCTTTCAAAATGTACGTGGCGTAAATGAATCCTTGATTCAGGAAAGTATTGATCGTTTGGTTTCACTTCAATATTTGTATGTTGAAAATACTCGAATCTATCCTTTTACTTTGCATGAAGATGAGGTCACGATTGCCAAAGAGTTGAAGAATCATTTGTTTGAAGTGGAAAGTGTGGATGTTGAATCAAAAATCAAACAAGTGGAATTTAGTTTAGCCATTACATATGATCAGGAACAAAAGGATGCGATTCAACTGTTCTTCGATCGTTCGTTCATGATTTTAACGGGTGGTCCAGGTACTGGTAAGACAACAACTGTAAAAGGAATTTTGGAAATTTGTAAGGATGTGTATCCAGATAGTAAGATTCAACTTTGTGCACCGACAGGAAGAGCTTCAAAGCGACTTGCACAACTTTCAAATTGTGATTCAAGAACCATTCATTCCTTGCTGCAGTGGAACTTAGAAGATAATTCCTTTGGCAAAAATGAGGAGGATCCATTAGATATCGACTTCATTATTGTGGATGAGTTTAGTATGGTGGATACACACTTATTTGCCCAATTATTAAAGGCACTTCCTCAGCGTTGTCGCATTCTTTTAATTGGTGATGAAGATCAGTTAGAGAGTGTGGGTCCTGGAAAGGTATTAGAAGATCTAATTAAATCGGATGTGATTGATACGGTCCATCTAAAGAAGATTTTTAGACAGTCAAGTGGTTCTGGAATTGTGACTTTGGCAAAAGAAATTCGTGAAGAAACTACGTGTCATTATGAGGATGGTGTTGAGTTTATTGAAAGAACAACGCCAAAAATCATGGATGCCCTAATCGATTACGTCAAAGATATGGATCTAGATTCCATGCAGATCTTGGCACCAATGTATAAGGGGGCTGCTGGCATTGATGAGATCAATCGTCAGATGCAGGTGTTGTTCAATCCAAAAAGTCCGCAAAAGAATCAGATGAAGGTAGGAACAACAATCTTTCGTGAAAATGATAAGGTCATGTTGTTGAAGAATTTACCGGATGAAGATGTTTACAATGGGGATATTGGTACGATTGTTGAAATTGATTCAAAACAGAATGTGATTTCAGTGGATTTCACAAATGCGATTGTTGATTTTTCAACGGACTTTCTATATTACTTAAAACACGCATGGTGTATCAGTGTTCATAAATCTCAAGGTAATGAATATCAGACGGTATTCTGTATTGTGGATGTGAATGCGAAAAACATGTTAGAAAAGCGTCTTTTATATACGGCAATCTCGCGTGCCAAAAAACAGCTTTTTATTATTGGCAATAAGAGCTTGTTTGAAACGCAGGTACGCTTAAAATTAAAGCGTATTCGCCAAACAACGTTGCAGGAAAGAATTTATGAAAGTATTCCAAAATAGAATATATCGACATTTTAAAGGAAACACTTATAAAGTGTTGTGTGTTGCGATGCATACGGAAACGCAAGAGAAGATGGTGGTTTATCAAGCATTATATGGGGATTATAAGTATTTTGTTCGTCCATATGAAATGTTTGTGTCAAAAGTAGATCATGACAAGTATCCGGATGTGAAGCAGGAATATCGATTTGAACTCATAGAAGAATAGGCTTAGGTCTATTCTTTTTTCTTATCTGTGTGATTTGTTAACGTATCCAAATTGGGAGTGTGTTATAATAAACCATATTGACAAAGGGTGATTTAAATTATGGGGCGTGAATTATTTTTAGACTTTTTTACAGAGCACGAAGTGCCTGTTATTCGTAAAAGAAGACATACATTTTTAAAGATGGATGATGAGAATGTATATGTTTTAAAAGAAGGTGTTGTGAAGGTCAACGTTTTAATGCGTGATGGACGTGAATTTAATATTGCGTATTTAAAAGGCTTTGATATTTTATCTATGTTTAAAGATGCAGTTGCTGATTGTAAATTTTCTTCATTGATGATTCGTGTTGAAAGTGATGAAGCTAGTTTTTATTGTGTTTCTAAAGAATTATTTAATCAATTATTAAATAAACATTCTGAATTGGTGGAATACGTGAATACGTATTATCGTAAGAAATTATCGGAAACAATTTCAAGACAAGAATTAATGACGATGAATGGCAAGAATGGTGCTGTATGTGCATTTATATACTATTTGGTTACAATGTTTGGAAAAGAAGCGCGTGATGGAATTTTGATCGATTTAAAGATCACAAACGATGACATCGCTGGTTTCTGTGGAATTTCTACAAGACATAGCGTGAATCGTATTTTGCGTGGCTTAAGAGAAGAACATGTTATTCGCACATTGTATAATAAAATCATGGTCTTGGATGTCGAGTATTTAAAACAATTTGTAGATGTTAAGGTGGATGCATAATCCGCCTTTTTTCATGCAAAATAAAAAGAGCCGACTTAAAATGTGGGATGTCGACTCTTAAAACTGGTCATTATAAGAAAGACTATCATGAGTTGGTTACAACCAGTTTTGTTTACTATATCATGGATTTTGAAATGAAAAAAGAGCTGAACTAGATGATGTGGCAAATAATTCAGCTCTATTCATAGGAAACTGGATATGCAAATTACTTTATGGACACGCTATCCAGCAAAAATAAGTATATCATCTTGTTGTGTATTATACAAAAACAATTGTCTAAAATTGTATATATAAGGAACACGTAATATAATAAATATCAATTGCTAACAAGATTCTACTGAAGTATGATACAATGGAAATAATGATAGAGGTGACGAAGATGAATTGTGACTATGTGCTTCAATATCTGGAAAAGATGGAAGTCCCAATTGTTTCAAAAAAGAACCATGATATTATAATGTGCGGTTTAGAAAAGATGATTTTCTTAAAGGAAGGTGTCGTAAAGGTGAGTTCCATTTTAGAGGATGGACGTGAATATAATATAACTTATGCCAAAGGACCCGATCTTCTTTCGTTAATGTGTGACACACTTCGTGAAGATGTTGCGTATCGTATAAGAATTCGTGTTGAAAGTGAAGAGGCATCTTTTTGTTTGGTAAGTCGAGAAGATTTCTCAAGGGCCGTAAAGCGAGATGAAAAATTAAAAGAGTATGTTGAGGCATACTATCGTGAGAATCTACAAAGAGCTCTATATCGCCAAAAATGTATGACAATGAATGGAAAGAGTGGCGCTATCTATGCCTTTCTTTATAATTTGATTTCTTTGTTTGGAAAAGAAAATGAGGAAGGTATATTGATTGATATGCAGGTCACAAATGATGATATTGCAGGATTCTGTGGTATTTCTACAAGAAACAGTGTCAACCGTATTTTGCGTGGATTAAGAGAAGAGAATGTAATTCGTATAGTCGATAATAAGATTTTAATTTTGAATGCAGATTATTTAAAGCCATATGCAGACTAAAAGGGTGATCTCACCCTTTTCATTTCGCTAATTTTTCTTTTAATAGTTCCATATGGATTGGTTTTGCGATATGTCCATCCATACCTGCTTTTATGCATTCTTGAATATCACTTTCAAATGCATTGGCACTCATCGCAAGAATATGTACGTTTTTCGCATCTCTTCGTGGCAAAACACGAATTTCTCGAGTGGCTTCAAGACCGTTTTTAATTGGCATCATAATATCCATAAAAATATAATCAAAAGTGTAAAGCTTAGATTTTTTGAATTGATCAAGGGCTTCTTGTCCATTTTGAGCAGTCGATACATCAAGTCCTAAATCTTGTAACAAATGGGTTTGGATCTATTTGTAAAGGAAGAATTATCCTAAAGCTTGTACCAATATTTTCTTTACTTTCCATTTGTATCGTACCATGCACCTTTCTAAGGGCATTATACTCGATTGTTAAAACAAAAAAATTGGATAATAGAAATCAAGTAAAAATTAAAAAAATATCAAT
>CAJMDR010000006.1 GCA_905212215.1 uncultured Porphyromonadaceae bacterium | reverse complement strand
CTGAGCATCCGACTGATGCTCATTTCTCATTCACATTTGTTTTTAAACAAGCTCTAAAAGTGTTCTGTTTCATTTTCAGACTGGATTTGGTGGTTATGGGTGCGGAGCTTTGTGTGCCACGCTGAAACCATAACGAGTTAAACATTTGGTTTGCTTAGACAAACTCCGGCCAACAGCGGACCAATGTCGGACATTGGTGCTGTCGGCTGCAAGAAAATGATGAAGGGATAGTAAAACAAGTTACGGGGAAGAGAGAAAGCAGTGTCGCCAAACCATAAAAATCAAAACAGGTTTCTATGTCCGATTTTGACCGGCTTTTGACCGCTTATGTCCGAGTTAGCTTCTTGTAATGTACTGCACATAACATAGTTACAAGGCTTCCGGTGGCACAACGGTGGCAATTTGGTGTGACGGAAATCTCTGCCACTAATTTGCCACCAATAGTGGTCTTGTGCGGTCTTTTTTATGTCCGGAATCGGTCCTGAGTCGATAGGGTATGGATACTAAAAAACCGCGCAATATGCTGATATTACGCGGTTTGTCTTGATTTTGTCTTGTGTCGGCCGGAGAGTGTCCGGTGCACATAGTGGAGCTGGAGGAACTTGAACCCAATGCCCCAAATGCACATATATCAACGAGTTGCAATTGGTTAACATTCGTGTGTAGCGAATTTGCAACCTAAATTTCTATATACTCATGCAGCCTCTCGCCGCATGACCCGAAGGGGTTCTAAGGGTATTGCAAAGTTAATGCTTTTTCCGTTGATATTCAAGTCCGAGGGTTCGTTTTAGATAATTTTATGACCGGTTGTTAAAATATCATGGTCTCGCAACGAGTCCAGCAATCAGTTGGTGAAATCGGTTATGTCGCCACGGACGCTTGCTTTTTCAAGAGCGGACATATATTCCCGGCGTTTCTCTAACGGCACAACAGTCCATTGATAGCCTCCTGAGGCAAGCATGGCATTAAGGATAAAGCGTCCCATACGCCCGTTCCCATCCATGTAGGGATGTATGAACACAAACATGAAATGTCCCAACACGGCTCTTACTCTCGGATCAGGCTCCTCAGTTATCAGGCGGAACAATTCCGGCATAGCGTCCGACACGGCACGAGGATTAAGAGGAATGTGCTGTGAACCCCGGATATAGACCTGATTTGTGCGATAGCCGATGAGGTCTGATGCTGTAAGAATGCCGGCGGTGACAAACGGCATCCACATCTGGCGATACCATCGGGAATGATCTTCTTCCAAAACGCTCCCCGCATTCTCTCCTGCAAGTATCTTTCTGACCGACTCTTTTACCGACTGAAATGCCTGATAATAACCCCGCGCCACAAGTGCGCTCTTTTGTTCCTTGTCGTCACCGTCCGGTTGCCAATTGCCCGACCTGACCTTGTCAATAAGTTCTCTCGACACTTGATAGCCCTCTATGGAAAGAGAGTGATAGGCGTCTTCAAGATATTTTTCATCTATATGGCCGAGATATGATTCCATATCGACTACCGCTTCAGGCGTCTGCGGGAAATTGCCCAATACCTGTTTTCTCATGGTCGCCCACATCATTCTCATTCGCGCTACATACGGCGATTTAGCATATATAGCTGTAGTTCCTGTCTCTGCGGAGAACGGGTTGTCCTCTGTAACAGTATATCCGAAGTCTCTCATCGTCGACAGTATTTCATCTGCTATAGCCCCTTTGCCGACACTCCTGAGTGCTCCGATAATGCGTCCGGCTCTTGTTGTAGCTCCGTTATCAGTCAGAATTTTCAACAATTCGCTTGCGCTATCAATCATCGACAGGCATATCCTGGCCGACACAGGATCATTGGAATAATACGATGGGGAAGCATATACCAATGCCGATTCAAGGCTATAGAGACGTAACCCATATATGGAATTTACGACAATATTTTGTGGAAGTTCCGATTTAAGCGGAAGCAGACTGTGCCCGTATGGAAGACTGACTATGTTGTTGCTTGCTTTTGGTGATTTAAGAATCAACTGGCCCGGAACAGTGGTCTTGCCGGAATGGAAATCAAGCGAAGAATCGGCAGATAGACTCCAGTCAGAGCCAAAACGTGAATCGGCGTAGGCCCGGACAAAATGCCAATATGAGGTGTACCATACGGTGGTGTCGCCCTCGCTTCCCGGTCGTGAAGGAATGTACCATCCCTTCATCACTTCCTGAAGCCATCCGTTTGCCAGCAGACGGTTCAGATGGGTGCGCGAAATGGCCTCCGTACCGCGCAGGATTAAATTCGGTTCTTTATCCTGAAGCTGCCGAAGCACCTCCAGTGAATCTGCCAGCAATTCTTGAATGTTCGCCATATTGTCAAGTCGTATTAGTCTTTGCTAAATGAGTATTTCTCGTATTTATTAACAGACGATTACTCGTATTTGTTGTTAGAGAAATACTCGTATTTGTTGCAAAGTTAGTCATAATTGTCGAAAAGACAAAATCTTATTCGGATCATTATCGTATCTTCCCTTTTATCTTATCACGATCTTTTTTCGTAGTCTCAATTGTTTTTCCAACGGTTGATACGCTCCCTGATTTCAGCTTTCGGGAGTCGGGCGTTGATGGCGAATAATTCTTCAAGTCGGTCTGCCGCCATTGATGTCGATATGATGTCATGCCTGACCAACTCATCGAATATGAAGAGGATGCCATGCACCTCGATGGACTGTTCTTCGGCATAGCGTCTAAGCCGTCGGTCGCCCGTCAACATTGGTACGTTATGCTTTCTTGCGAAATAGCATACCGAGCAATCGGGTATGGAGAGATTGCCGGAAACTGACGAGTGTTCCTCAACAATTTCGATTACTTCATCAGCAGTGAATCCATCTATGAATATTCCCCCTTGAGCAACAAGTTCATCAAAAATTCTTCGCTGGTCGGCATCTGCAATTTCCGCCACCACGAAATCCACAGTGTGAATCTCGTAAGGCAACCGGCACATTTCTTCCAACAGACCTACCGAATGGAGGTCGATGAAGATATTTGTATCGTTGACTAATATCTTCATCGTTTATACAAGCTGGAGTTGTGATCTCACTCTGTCAACAGAGGTGTTGAGAAGCGACGCCGCCTTCGACAGCGAGATAATCTCATCGGCAACCGCACGATATACCATCCTGACAAATCGGCCTGAAGTCTCCGAGATAAAAAGCGACTTCCCAACTATCGCGTTGAAGTCCGGGAAGATCTTTTTCTTTTTCAGATACCCTTCATATCTCCTTCCGGTTATTACTCCGAGGTCTTTCAGCGACTGCATGATAATGTCTATCGAGGCGCCATACTGTTTCTGAATATCGCTTAATTCAGCCAATGAGATGTCATGGCGCGTATTTCCGAGGCGTCCTTTCAGCACCGACGAAGGCACCAGCATTTCCGAGGCAAACACATTGCACAGGCGTTCAGTCTCTTTTACATCACATCCGGCGGGAAGTCCGATAATAAGATGTCCGAGTTCGTGGAGCAGCGTAAAACGCTTCTCCTCCGAAGGCAGATTCCTGTTTACGACAATCACGGGTATGTTGTCGTTGGCATAACCGCTTAGACCTCCAAACGACTTGTTTTCGGAAATCTCGATAATCTTTATGCCGTTATCTTCAAATACCTCTATCACGTTTGAAATGCCGTCAAGTCCAAGTCCGAGTTTCGCCCGCACATCATCGGCATATCTCCTCACATCATCAGCATTGCCGACCTCTCTTTTTGCAAGTGTGAATTCAGTTCTGCTTCCGCATAACTCCTCGATTTCGAGGTATCTTTCCAATTCTTCCCTAACTTTTTCGCGTATTGATGAGAGCGCACGTTCCGATACCCCGGCCTTCTTATTGAACATTATCCTGTCAACGGCGACGGTGAACGGACGGAAGAAATAATCCGGTTTCACTCCCAACGCCATGCTGAAGGCTATCAGCATCCGGCTGTCAGGCATGGTCTGGCCCTTTTCGTACTTGTTTATGGCCTGACGGGTCACGGCGGGATGAACCTGTTTCCCAAGTTCATCCATCGTAAACCCTTTGATAAGGCGCGCTTGATTGAGCCTACGCCCGAATATGTTGTCTGAGTCTTTAGTCATATTGAAAATCTTTTCAGTTGACAAAGTTACAAAATATTTCTCATTTGTAAACCATAAAGAGACATAAAAAGTTTAGACAATCCGTCAAGGTGTCCGGCAAGAGGCTGAGCGGACTGCCGTGTTTGCGGCGTGAAGCCGTCGGAAGGTGACGGTGGCCGAGCCACTGACACCTTCCGACCGCAACCGCCTATTGGCAACGGCGGAATACCGAGAACCGGCAACGCCTCCGAGGTCTGCATCGGGTGACGCTGCCTTACCTCTGAGACTTCTTGCCGTTCCTCCGTGTTCTGTATCGCCGTTGCCTGATAAGGATTTTATCGTCCGCTCAACCACTTGCCGTCTGGGAACTGCGCCACTCGGCATAGACTGTGGCCGTCATCCTTCCTGCGTTGTCTGACAACCACAGACTATGCAGGTCGTGTCGCTCTGTACCATTTTACTGTCAATCAGTGAGAAATTTATTTTCAGTGGGGAATTTATTTTCATAGATGATTATGCGACTGCCCGTTTTCACCGTCCCGGAGTCGTGGCTCCTGTTCATTGTCCAATCAGCCAGCGATTTCACTTGCTTGCCATAGCTTAACGTGTGGCGACGGGGATATTCTTTTGGCTTTGGAATGAAAAATCTCCACAACTCCCTGCGGTCGGTAGTATTTTTAATCCCAAGGCCGAACATCCCCTCTGTCCCGCCACGCGCCCTTTGGGTGTCAAGCAAGCAAAACCGATGGTGATATACAAATAAAAAAACGTCGCAACGATGAAAACGAACAGCCACATAAATAGTCAAGGCAAAGCTTCAAGCCTCAGGTTCAACCAAATAAAAAGAACAATCCTTTGGTTGGCAGGGATAATCGGAGCAATAATAGGTCTTACCTTGTGGGCGTTCCTCCGACCGATATTCCGAGGCGTCGGCTGGGTAATATCAATCATCAGCGCACTTGTGATAATCTATTGGATAATGACACTCTAAAACATACGACTATGAAATCATCTGAAAATTTTATCGAGGCTATCCGCAACTATCTTGATAGCCGTGCAGAGAGCGACAATCTGTTTGCTATCCGCTATGCAGACCCCTCTAAATCCCTTTCCGAGTGCTGTCAGTTCATACTGAACGAAGTCAAACGTCAGGGTGTCAGCGTAATGACCAACGATGAGGTATTTTCGCTTGCGACCCATTATTGGGATGGCGACTGCACCGCAGAGGAAATCGGCAAACCCATCAGCTGCAAGGTGATAATCTCCAAAGACCAACTCACTGAGGAAGACAAAGCCGAACTCAAAGAGCAGGCTATGGAGCAGTTCAAGCAGGAACAACTCCGAGAACTCCGCAGACAATCTCAGCCGAAGGCTCAACCCAAGCCGACCGCTACCGCTCCAAAAGCCGGAGCAGAGATTGACTCAATCCCCAACCTATTTGATGAACTCTAAACACCCCCCCAAGACTATGAGACCAAGAAATTTAAGAGAGAAGCATATAGTGGAGCTGAACGGGCGACTTCGCCCGCTCACCACTCCACAAATGAATTGGGCTCTCAACTCTACAATCAATCACTACGGATACAGACTGAAATCCGGAATGTGTACCTGCATGAAATGCGGTCACGAGTGGTTGGAAACAAGAAACGGAATGTGCCTATGCCCCGAATGTGGCACAAGGATAGAAATCAAGGACACCAAGGAACGTGTTATCCGAGACAAGTCCTATTTCAACGTAATCACCACTAAAGAGGATTATCAGGTAGTGAGAATGTTCCTGATGATAGTGGAAATGCGCAAGGGAATGAAGGCTAACCCCGCCTATCTTGAAATCGGCAGTTATTGGATAGACTGCAAGGGTAATACCACCGTTGTTGGAATGCAGAGAACGTTGGGACACTACATTGACAGTTTTGCCTTTGGTTCTCCATTGGAGATAAGGCGTGACAACGAAGCCTTCCAGCGCATATCCGATGAATGGGTTTACCCACACATCAAGGTCACTGACACAATCAAGCGCAATGGTTTCAAAGGCAGTTGCCACCATATCCATCCCGTGACACTCTTCCAAGAGTTGCTGACTAACCCCAAGGCAGAGACGCTGATGAAAGCCACCGAGATAGAGTTGCTCCGATACCTATGTGCAAGACCAACTTACAAGGCGGACATCGACACCTATTGGAGCACCATCAAGGTAGCCACCCGCAACGGCTACAAGGTCAAGGACTCACAGATTTGGATGGACTACATCAAGATGTTGGAGCGTTGTGGTAAGGACATACAATCCCCCAAATACATCTGCCCCGCCAATCTCAAAGAGGAACACGACCGATATGTGAGAAAACTACAGACTATCCAAGAAAAGGCGAAGAAAGCCGAGGACATTCGCAAAGCCCAAGAGAGGGAGGCAAGTTTCAAGGAACAGAAAGAAAAGTTCTTCGGCATCCGTATCAATGACGGAGAGATTGAGGTCAAGGTATTGGAAAGCGTTGAGGAATACCGACAGGAGGCTGAAAGTCAGCATATATGTCTGTTCAGCGCAGCCTACGACCAGCGTGAGGACAGCCTTATCTTCTCAGCGAGGATAGACGGCAGGATAATCGAGACCATCGAGGTTGACCTCAAAACCCTAAAGGTGGTTCAGTCAAGAGGAGTCTGCAATCAGAACACCGAGTACCACGACCGCATTGTCAACCTCATCAACGCCAACACCAACCTCATCAAAGAGAGAATTACAGCATAACAATAGATTTCATAGTCAGAGCGGACGTCCTCGTGATGAAGTCGCCCGCTCATTTTTGCCAAAAATTTCGGCCGCCACAGGCGGCGATGAGCGCGGTATTCGTTCCGAAATTCAGTTATTTTTTGTAATTTTGTAATCTAAAACTTATCAAATTCAAAGCAATACAGAAATGACTAAAGCAGAAATAGCGAGTGAAATCGCAAAGACAACCGGCATCGACAAGGCTGCTGTTATTACCGTTATCGAACAGTTCATGACCGTTGTAAAGGACAGCCTCGCACACGGCGAGAACGTGTATCTCCGTGGCTTCGGAAGCTTCATCGTCAAGCAGAGAGCCGAAAAGACCGCCCGCAACATCAGCAAGAATACAACTCTCGTCATCCCGGCTCACAACATCCCGGCGTTCAAACCCGCCAACTGCTTCAAAGAGGAAGTTGCTAAATGATGGCATCCAAACCAATAATCAATCACGATTCGGACCTCTCATCCAAACCCTTTGTCGTTATAGATTTGGGGTCAGGAAGTTTTTGTGTCGATAATGAAGGACATGAAAAATATAATGAGGTACGAAACAAAATAACGGGTCGTTACTACGGATATTGTCCACCGCATGGCGGATTAAACATTAGAGAATTGGGAGCGGCATCTAGCGACGACCGTGTGGACAACGTACTCGTGATATATGTCAAGAAGAAGGAAAACAGCTCCGACAGGGTGATTACTTCATTTATAGGAAATGCTACAGTATATGCTGATTTTCAAATGGACAAAGCGTTGAAACGCTTTGCCATGACTCACGGCATTAAGGAACATTGTGGTTATTGTATTGAGTCTGATGATTTGACTAAAATAAGCGACATACCTGGTTGTAAGCCGTTCACCATTCATTTGGCAGATTATAGTACCCATATGTTTAGAAAGCAGCGGTTCTACAAAGGTAAATATCCGGCCTTGGACTCTCAGATAGTCGAGTATCTGGAGAATTTATCCGCTGAGGATATTGAAAAGGACGATATAGAGTTTCAAGGCTCTCTCCAAGAGGATAATGATTTTACTAAAGCCAATAGGCATAACCATAATGAGGAGCCGCAGTATATAGATGGTCACAATGGCAGACAAGTAGCAAAGAAGGCTGCCGTATCAAAGGCAGCCTTAAAGGATGCGAATTATCTTTGTTGCGGAAATCCATCACACGCATCATTCATAAATAAAATAGGACAACCGTACATGGAAGGACACCACCTAATACCATGTACTGCCGCAAATGCTTCATATTATTGGGAAGAATATGGCGTAAATATTGACTGTATCGAGAATATTGTATGTCTATGCCCGACTTGTCATCGCCAGATTCATTATGGAGCACCCGATGTAAAAGTCGAATTGTTGAAGGATTTATTCGAGCGACAGAAAGCGAAACTAAAATCTGTTGGTATTGATATAGATTTCAAAACGCTCAAAGCTCTATACTCACTATAATTCCCTTCAATATCATTAGTTATAAGTTCTGAAATTTTCCACTTGGTCAAGAACTTTGTGGAAGATTTCTTCGCTCCACTGGGGCGGGTAGCCGTTGTGGTAGAGGAGCATCATCAACTCTTTTGCCAGTGTCTTTTTCAGGTTGTTATTGTTGAGCCAGTCGGCATGGATGGCAGTGCCGTCAATCAGTTCCTTAACTTTGCGCGAGAGGTCAACGCATTTTTCATCGGCATACTCAAAGCCGTGTTTGTCGCGCAGTTCCACAAGTATGTCGTAAAACGCTTTTTCCTCAAACGAAATGCCAAGATCCTTAAACTTCGCCTTGTCCACATTCAACTGATTGAATATATCCACGAGTTTGCCGGACAGCGAATTGACCTTCTCATCGACAGTGCGCTGTATCTCGTTGATGGCATCCGTGGCGGTCTCGTTTGTAAAGGTGAAGTTGTCGCGGGTGTTGTACTCATCAATAGTTGCCTGTAACAATTCTTCAAATCTCTTGGCGGCTACCTTGTTCACATGCTTGTATTCACGGATAGCCTTTTTGAGCATCTTGACAAGCATCTGGAACTTGGTGTTGGGCATTTTGATGTCTTTAAGTTTCTTGATGAAGTCATCATCGAAAATGTCCTCTTCGTTGTCAGCCTCATTGAAAAGACTTTCAATGCCGGTTACGGAGATTGCCTCCTTCACCATTCGGGCAACGGCTCGGTTCATGCTTTCGGTGTCATGCTGCCCGGCAGTCATTTTGCTGATATACGAACTGATTCCCATAAAGCATTGCGCCCAGGCAGTATCATCATCCGACATGACACCCGCAGGGTGACAGATGTCGTATGCTTGTTTGAGTCGCTTGACGTGCTTTGTGAACAGTGTCCTGAATGACGGCTTTTCAACTCTCACCTTACCGAGAACATACTCTGCCGCCTCCTGCAAAACGAAGAGTCGGCGGAACGGTGTGGCGGTAAAAAATTCAGCCACGTTGAACTCGTGCATCAGTTCCTTGATAATCTGAAGCTCATTGTCAAATGCCTCTTTCGCCAAAGCAAGTTCATCATCACTGATACCCAACTCATCGCCACCATACATTTTCAGAGCCTTCTGCATATTGTCGTGAATGCCAATATAATCGACAATTAGACCGTACTCTTTGCCGGGATACTTACGGTTGACACGCGAAATGGTCTGCACCAAAGTATGTTTCTGCAATGGCTTGTCGTTATATAGCACCGACAGACAGGGAACATCAAAACCGGTTATCCACATATCCACCACGATGGCAATTCGGAAGTTGGATTTCTCCTCCTTAAACTGCTCATCGAGCATCTTGCGGTAAGGTTTGTCACCGAGAAGGTCATACATCTCCTGAGGCTTGTCGTCCTTATTGCGAGTGGCTACGATATTGACCATCGGCAATTCTTTGAGTTTGTGCAGTTCTTCCTCATTTAGAGCCGATTCGTCCTCTGCTCTGCGAGATACAAACCAGTCAGTACGGATTTTCCTCAACGCACAATACATCTTATATGCAATCTCACGCTCAGAGCAGACAATCATAGCCTTCTGGATAACATCCGGTTTGTCGGCACACAATGTTTCGTAATGAACGGCAATATCTTGGGCAACACGGGCTATGCGCTCATCATTGCCCAATATCTCGTTCATGCTGCTCATTGCTTTTTTACTCTTGGCTATATCTTCAGGAGTGGCGCCTTCATCGGCACAAAGTTTATAGTATGCCTCGATAGCGTCGGCCTGTTCCTTATTGAGGGCGACACGGGCCAACCGAGGGATATACTTTATGTCAACAGTGATACCGTCGCGCACAGCCTCACGCATGGTGTATTTGTCAACCACCCCACCGAATACGTGAATGCAATCATCTGTGGGTGTTCCGGTAAATCCGACGTATGTGGCATTCGGCAGAGCGTCACGAAGATAGGCGGCAAAACCTCTTGTGATGAAAGCACCGAGTTTGGTGTTCGCTCCTTCCGGCTCAGCGAGTTGCTCGGTATCGGGATTATTTCGGGCATCAAAATCATCTCTGATTTTGAGCTTGGAACCAATATTGTTCTGGGTGCGGTGAGCCTCATCGCTGAAACAGATTATGTTGGAGCGTTCTGAAAGCAATCCGGTTGACTCGCAGAACTTCTGAATGGTGCAGATGAATACGCCGCCAGAGCCTCGGCTACTCAGTTCTTTGGCAAGGTCTTCGCGGCTGTCGATCACTCTCACTTCGCCATTGCTGAGGAAGTCGGATGAGTTGACAAAGAGTTTGCCTGTCTGGGTCTGTAAGTCCTCGCGGTCAACGAGTATGACGATTGTTGGCGAGCCTAATTCCTTTGCGCCTCTCAGCACCAAGTGACGGGCAAGGAACACCATCGTGTAGGTCTTGCCGCATCCGGTCGCACCGAAGTATGTGCCGCCCTTGCCGTCGCCACCGTTGCCACGCTGATGTTTCAGTATGTGATGGAACAGTGCATGTGTGGCGAAGAATTGTGGATAGCGGCAGACAATTTCCTCCTCCTTGCCTCTTTTGAGGTCGGGAAAATATACAAAGTCCCGCAGAAGCTGGAGGAATCGCACAGGGGTAAACGCACCCTCAATGAGAGTTTGCAACTCCGGCAATCCCGCTTTGGCGGTGTCATCGGTGTTGTTTACTTTCTTCCATGCGTAATAATGTTCGTATGGAGTATAGGTTGTGCCGAGGCGGGTGTTGGACATGTCGCTGATTACCGACAATGCCGTATAGCGAATCAGGTGGGGAATGTCGCGGCGATAGCGTATATGTATCTGGTCGTGAGCCTTAGCCATCGTGGCATTCGGGTCAGTCGGATTCTTCAGTTCGATGATACAAGTCGGAATCCCGTTGACAAGCAACAGTACATCCGGGATACGCACCTTCTCAACTCCGTTGTATGCAACTTCAAACTGATTGACAACCCGGAAGATATTATTCTCGGGATGTTCGAAGTCAATATAGTGAACCGGTATCTGCTCATCGACATCAAGGCGGTTGAAGGCGAAGCCATCACGATAAAGCATAAAGGTTGAGCGCAATGTGTGGTATAGTGTATCTTCGCCTATGTTGCGAAGATTGGCAACCACTGCATTCCGCTCCACTTCCGATAGTTGCGGATAGCGAGCCGAAAGATATTCTCTCAAATCCTTTTCGTAGAGAGTTTCGGTAGTCAATCGGTCAAGTTCGCTACCATGCTGATAAGTCCAGCCAGCTTGAGAAAGGAGTTCGCAAAATACTTTCTCATATTCCGATTCATAGAATTTACCTGTCTTCATACCTCAACCGGAGTATTAGCGGCACGCTGCACCATTGCGGGTGCCAATTTTTTCAACTGTTCTCTTGCCTCACGAGCGATATCCCTCGCTTCCTCGGCGCAATGATATAGCGCAACGATTGACCGTTGCACCTCGATCGGTGGCACGGGGATTTTTACCCTTGATAAATCACTAAAGACGAATGTCTCACGAGCACTTCCCCATGAGTTATATCTTGCCAAACGATCAAATTCGTTTCGCTTGAAAAACAAAAACAAAAATGCCGGCAGCAACTTATCAGTAGATTTTACTCTGAATACCTCATAGGCAGATGAGCAGATAAATGTATTTTCCGAGTTGTTAAGTGCCAAAGTTATCTTTTCACCATTTCTTGATGTTACGGGCACATAACAGAAATTGTCAGGCTTCACTACCTTATAGGATTTGAGAGATACGCCGTCCATAGCCGCTTTGGTTGGGATAAATACCTTCTCAATGCTTACTCCTCGTAAATTATCAAGACCATATCTATCACCATTCCTTTCATCGCAAGACTCAATAAATCCATCTAAAGTTTCAGTTGGATATTTTGCCTTTAATTCAGACAGGAAACTTGAACAAGCCTTTTGGAGAGGCTTGGCAAGAGCCTCATTTTGCTCGGCAAGTTGCTGTAGCGACTTATACGCCGCTACATATTCCCGCTGCACCTCTATCGGTGGTAACGGTACTTTTATCTCAGAAATATTACCTACTCGACAATACTCACGAGCAGAGCCGCTACCAATATACTGACATTGACGTGCAAATTCATCTCGTTTGACAAATAAATTCAAGAACTCTGGTAAGATACGAGTCTCATCAACTGAGAATATTTCATACAAGGAAGAGCAGATTCCCTTTTCAACTTCACTGTTCAATGCAATGGAATTTACTTCCATTCGTGCAGGATTGAAAACGAAATCATTTAGATAGAATACGTTATACTTTGTCTTATCAGCTTCCTCTTGTTTAGGATTGATGAAACCTTCCCTTGATACACCTCTAACGGGCAAATCTGCATTACCAGCCTTTTCTCTGCGTTGATGTATCAGTTCGCCCAGAGGCACCTTTGGCGCACCCTCATAGAATTTAACCGACAGCTCCATCATTTCTTTTCAAGGTTAAATCCGATGGTAGCGAATGCGCTGCGGAGAGCGGTATCGTTAGCTTCCTGACGTGCCAGAAGGTCAGCAACACTATGAGATGCCTCGTTCATTACGGCCTCATAGTCAATGTTGGTGTCGCGGTCAACAAACTCGATATAGCGACTTGGCACAAGACTCCATCCGTTACGTTCAATCTCATCAATCTTTACCGATCGGTAAAATTCCGGTTCATCGTATTTCTCGCTGTCAGTGCCTTCTGCTTGCCAGTTCTGATAGACCTCTACCACCTTTGCAATCTGTTTGGGGAGCAGTTGGACATACTTTTTCTCATAGATATTCTCCGACCATGTACGAAGATCCATAAAGAGGATTTCACCGGTGCGGTTGCGCTGTTTGCGACCGTGCCAGTTGCCGCCTTTCTTATTCTGATTGAGAATCCAGAGGGTAACCGATATATCAGTGGAGTAGAACATATTTCGGGGCAACACGATGATTGCCTCGACCTTGTCGTTCACAATTAGTTTCTTGCGTATGCTTACGGTATCATCATCCGATAGCGCACCGTTGGCAAGCAGGAATCCGGCTATACCTTTGGTGACATTGAGCTTCGACAGCATGTGGAGAATCCAAGCATAGTTGGCATTACTCACCGGCGGAACATCATAGCCTTGCCAGCGGACATCAGTAGTCAGTTCCTCCTCGCTACGCCACTTTTTGAGATTGAAAGGTGGATTAGCCATGATGTAATCCATCTTCTTGTCGGCGTGGTGGGGATTGAGGAATGTCGATGCCGGACGGTCGCCGAGGTCGTGGCTGATGCCTCGCACGGCAAGGTTCATCTTCGCCAGACGAAAAGTATCCGGGTCTCGTTCCTGACCATAGACATTGACAGCATTGGTGTTGCCACCATGAGCCTCTACGAACTTGACTGACTGAACGAACATTCCACCCGAGCCACAACACGGGTCGTAGATAGTGCCATCATACGGCTCGATGAGTGAGGCAATCAGCTCAACAATGCTATGCGGAGTGTAGAACTCGCCTTCCTCCTTCTCCGCATTCAGAGCGAATGCCTGTAAGAAGTATTCATAGACGCGACCGATAAGGTCTTTCTCATGGAATCGACTCTGTGAAATCTTATCAACTTCATCAATGACCGACTTCAGCACCTTCGGCTCCAGTTGAGCCTTGGTAAATATCTTCTGGGGCAACGCACCTTTCAGAGTCGGTTCCGACTGTTCAAGCGCATTGATGATATTGTCGAGATTCAGTGCAAGCTCCACCGATGCCGGCATGGACTTGATTGTCTCCCATCGCACCTCCTCAGCGAGATAGAAACAGTCATCGTAAAAACTCGATTGATTGAGGAAGAACTCAAACATCGGGTCCGGTTCCGCCACTCCATCGACCGTTACAAGACGCTCGGCAATCTCCTGACGCCTGGCCGAGAACTTCTCGCCGATGAAACGCAGGAAAACGAGCGTCAGCAGCAGATCACGCTTATCTGCCATAGAAGCCTTGCCACGAAGTAAATCGCGGCAGCTGAAAAGAATGTCTTCAAGTTTTAACTCCTTGTTGACCTTATATGAAGATTGTTTCTTTGCCATATTATAGTCTTTCAAAAAGGCTCACTTGGCAAAGATTTCAACCATCCGTCAAACTCTCTTTCCAAGAGAATATGACAAGACAAAGCGAGTTGAAGTATAGGAGTTTAACCTCCCGCTTCAACTCGCTTTGCTAAACTGGTTTCAAAAATCGTAGTTAAACGACCGATTTTAGCACAAAAATAGTTTCGGCTTCATGCCTCTAATCTGCAATATTTTAGCTATCTTTGCAGATTGCAATAGGTAACTCTTGGAAAAAGATTTGGACGCTTGCTAAACAAAATTCAAGTCACTTTTACCACTTGACTAATTCGGCAACTATCGGAATTAGTTTGTCATGTATGACTTCCGGATTGAGGCGATGACCTCCGGTAAACATTTCGTAGGCATCCCCGAAATATTTCATATACTCATCTTTGCAGTTTACTGTATCATCATCGCTGCCAAAGAGTGCGAATGTTTCACCGGTATCCCGTTCATGGAAGAAAGCGAATTGTCTTCGTTCCAGCTTTGCATAGGCATCACATAATTCTTCTGTGATTTCAAAGTCGGTAGCACCATCCTTTCGCTCACCGAAGAACGGCATTGTCCCAATTCTCTTGCGCATCGACTCAGACACATGGAATGAGGGATTCACCAGCACTTTAGCGACGCCATTTAGGACGTTGGCAAACATTCCTCCCATAGAACTGCCTACCATAACATCAACCTCTTCCTCGTCGATAACTCTACAAAGCATGTTGTATGCTTCCTGTGGATTCACGGGCAGGTCGGGCGATAAAACTCTTGTCTTAGGCAAACGGCGTTGTATCTCCTTTGCCGTACCGGAATTTCCGGATGAAGCGAGACCATGAATGTAGAGCAGTGTCTTATCAGACATGAGTTCGATATAGACTTCATCCATCAACCGATGTTCAAGTCTCCAAATTTCTTCGGGTGTGATTTCTCCCTTATCTTCCACTATGCTTGTTGCTTCGGCAAAGAATATAGGCATACGTTCCATGACAAGCATGGCTTTATGCAGATTAAAGGTTGCATCCTCGCCCGATGTCCAGTCAAACTCCAACGATGCCGTTGCTTCCTGCCACTGCTCATCATAGTAGAAATGAGTGTGCCATACATATCCGTCGTTGAGCACATTGCATGTTTTAAGCAGCAGATCGCGAAATTCTTCATCTTCAGTATCAACTGAGAAGACGGGAACATCTATGGTAACGTATTTTTGTGGCCGTATAACATCAATAGTCATTCCATCATTCAACAGAATGCTACCGCTATCGTCCTTTATGTCGTAGCCCCACTCTCTGAGACATCTGACGATTGAACCTCTGATATTCATATTTCTAAGTAACTTTCCGGGGTGTGCGCAGAGGCGATTATGCCTCTATTATTTTTCTCTCAACTCCTGATTTATGTTGTTAACAAAATCGTTGATATTGTCTTCATTACCATCTTTGAAGAGGATTACAACCGTGTCACCAGTGCTTGATCCTACGTGGACATACATCAGCGATGTGCTGTTTTCAACAAAGATTCTATCAAATCGTCCTTTCTCATCGGTGTTGTCATATATCAGTAATTCGTCCGGCAACTGATTGAGCAGGGATATGATTTCCTCTCGTGGTGAGGCATTCGGATGAATTGCCATTGTCCCCTTGCCGAGATTGTCAGGGAATCCCATGTCACCACCCGGAAAATCCAGTACCTCAAAACGTTCTATTTTTGACACTTTTCCAAACACCTCATCCAATGTCAAATCTTTATTGGCTGTGAATGCGGTGAGAGCGCAAGCTATCGCTATTATGCAGAGCAATATCGTTTTCTTCATATCAGATACTTTTTGTCGACTTCTGCCGGAATATGTTCAATGTATCGTTCTCCAATTCTCAAATTGACTTCTCTGACCTTGACATCAGCACACAGGTCATCGGCGGCAGATACAAGTATCGGCTCGATTTCAAGATTTTCAAGATAGAAACTTGGGATAGCAGAGTAACCGAGTATCGCGCCGATAATATTTCCGGCTATTGCACCGGTGGAATCACTGTCACCATCATGGTTGACAGCGCAGACTATACAATCCTCAAAGTTGTCGATATGGCGCATTACGCTGAATATCGCTATGGCTATCGCTTCATCTCCGACCCAGCCTTCGCCGAGTTCACGAATGACATCATCTTCGGCAACATCACTTTTGCCGAGTTCCAACGCACGGCGAATAAGCCGGTCAAACTCTTGCCACTCGTCATCGTGATCCGGAAAATATTCCCTCATCATGACAAGCCCACCCGTTACAATGAAAAAGAATTGCATTTGGTCAACCGTCTCATCCGATATACAATTCATGACAGTGGTGGCGAGCAGAGCCGAGGCAAATGTGCTTGCTATGTGTTTATGAGTGATTTCTGCCGACCAACCAGCAAGGTGTGCCGTATCAGTATAATTGTAGATATGACGATGGGCAGCATTGAAAATTCCGATAGGAGCAACACGCATCACACCGCCACAGCCTTTTGAGTTATTTTCAACGGTAAAGCCATTGGCGGTGTTCTCCAAGGCTCCGAGACAAGTCATGCCCGGGGCACGTCGCGCCCACAACGACCGTATATTGCCCATCCAGCTGCCGGGCAACTGTTTCGGGGTCTCGGTCTGGGTCTTGTACCAGTTGAGATATGCTTTCTCAATATATGGTAGGATTTCATCCTTCTTGTCGGCTTTGGTTTCGATGACACCGTTCATCAGGCCTTCGAGCGTGAAGAGTGTCATCTGGGTGTCGTCGGAGAACTGAGCGACACCGTCATGAAGCACATAACGAGTGATACCTTTTTCTCCGAATCTATTACGGATAGAGGTCAAGTTCATAAACTCGACCTCATATCCGAGA
>CAJMDR010000005.1 GCA_905212215.1 uncultured Porphyromonadaceae bacterium | reverse complement strand
GAGCTGGGTTCAGAACGTCGTGAGACAGTTCGGTCTCTATCTGTTGTGGGCGCAGAGATTTGCGGAGCCCCGACACTAGTACGAGAGGACCGTGTTGGACAGACCTCCTGTAAGCCGGTTGTGGCGCCAGCCGCACTGCCGGGTAGCAGCGTCTGGGAAGGATAAGTGCTGAAAGCATCTAAGCACGAAGCCTGCTCCAAGATAAGATCTCATTGAAGGGCCGTCGGAGACTACGACGTCGATAGGCCGCAGGTATAAGCATGGCGACATGTTCAGCCGAGCGGTACTAATAGCCCGATAGTAGTGTAAAAAGAAATAAGCCGAAGACAAAGGACGCCAGTCGGTTGTTTTTGACAAGGATAGAAAAAGGAAAGTTTATTCAGGTTTAGCTCTGCACGCTTTCAGTCGGTGCATTCTTGCCCCCCTACATGCCGCAGTAGGTTCCGGGAGCGGAACGGGATAAAGGCATGAAAAAAAGAAATTAAGGTGATGATAGCATGAAGGATCCACCTCTTCCCATCCCGAACAGAGAAGTTAAGCTTCATCGCGCCGATGGTACTGCGAAAGCGGGAGAGTAGGTCATCGCCCCCTTCGGAAGCCGAGTCGAAAGACCCGGCTTCTTTGCGTTTGAAGCCTTAAGGAGTTTAAGGGAGGGGAAGAAAAACAGAGAAGTTAAGCTTCGAGCTTTTTATATTGGGCCGATGGCAGAGCGAAAGCGGGAGAGTAGGTCATCGCCCCCTTCGGAAGCCGAGTCGAAAGACCCGGCTTCTTTGCGTTTGAAGGCCTTAAGGAGTTTAAGGAATCTAAGGAATTTAAGGAGTTTAAGGGGGGTAGGCGGCGCGGGTAAGGGGAGGAAGGGGCTTACGCCCCGCTGGAGGTGAACCTCCAGCCTGATTCAAAATCAAGTCTACGAAAACAAGAGGCAAGCCTCTTTCGCAGAAAACAATAGAGGAAAAAAGGATTTGAAATGAAATAAGAAATAATAGCGAGGAACCAAGATGGAAGGAAAGAGAGGAAATAAGGGAAGGTGGAGAGAGAAAGCAAGATGGAAAGTAAAGAAAGAAATGGAAAGCAGAGATAGGAAGAATGGAAAGCATAGATAGGAAGAATGGAAATCAGGGAGAGGAAGACTGAAAAAGAGGAATGATTTAAGGTTTAGGGAGGAGTGAAAAATAAAATTTTTTAAAATTATTTTGAATTATTAGGTTGGGTGTTAAAAATAATTACTAACTTTGCGGGGACAAGAAATATACCTTTTGTACCTTTAAACGGAGAGATAATCTTTTGAGGGAGGTATGAAAGAGTATATTCTTACATATGATTCAAGATTCTCTGATGTTGAATATTTGCTGAATCATGAATACCGGATCCATTCTCTTTTACGAGTGACTAAAGATTGCCTGATGCATATCGAAGTAGCCGGCGATTGTTGCTTCAGAAGATAATCAGAATAGAACCATTCATCAAAAGGAGATATTTCAGTCAGACATCAAACTACCCAAACACACACATGAACATGAAAGACAAGAAAAGACTGTTGAGTGTCATGACGTTATTGCTTCTGACGATGCCTTTCATCCGGGGAGAAGTGATAAGCATAGACGCCAAGGCTACAGGCCTGACGGAAACCGGCTTCATAACGACGGCCCAGAACATCCAGGTGGGAGATATAATCTTCGGCATCAACCAGTACAATCCGACTACCTGCCAGATGCGCACGAACAACACGTATCAGAAAGGCTTCAATTTCTACAACAAGACAAGACTTCCGGAACTGAAGCGGGTCAGCATCATCCATGACCGTCCGAGCATAGGCACTCTTTACATGAAAGCGGTGAAAGTCGCGATAGGGGAAAGCACCAACATCTCGCCGTCGTCCGACATACCGGGCGTGAGTGAACAGAGCGGTGACGTATACGTCACCACCTTCACGGTACCGGGCGGCATGGAGGCGTCCTATTTCAAGATACAGCTCAGCAAGGCGGGGAGTGGCATAAACAAGGCCATCCGGTTCGAGATCGAGTACGGAGGCCAGGCGCAGAGAAGCCTGGCGCCGTATGTGAACGGCATCAACGACACGGAGGCGGAACATACCGTCTATTTCACGGACAGCCAGTGTGTTACACTGAGTGCCGACACGTTGCAGCCGGAATCGAAGCTTTACTGCGCCGTCAACAAAGACCAGTTCTTTATCCCTACGGCCATAGAGCGCAATGAATACAAAGGGAGCTTTCTTGTGAGCGAGACCAGCTATATGGGGGCCGTGGCCAAGAACGGGGAACAGCAGGCGTCGAAATGCGTCAAAGTACGTTTTGTCAAGTTAGCAGCCTCGCAAGGACCGTGGCGACATGTCAAAGACACCGCAGGCCTTGTTGCCGGCGCGCGATACGCCATAGCGTATACGAAAGAAGGGGTAGACTCGAGCCGGGCAGTCGGCACGACGGCCCTGAGCGGAGGCAGACTTCAGCAGACGGCGGGCACGGTGGCCGAGGGACGGCTGTACCTTACCGAAGACATGATGACCTTCACCTTAGGCAAAGGCAACGCAGAGGGGACCCATACCCTTTGTGCCAATAACTACAAGGGGACCGCAGCGGACACCTACCTTTGCCTTGCGAAAGGGAAGCCTGAGGTGAGCATGAGCGATACAGCCACCGACCTGAGCGTCATCTTCACACCAGGTACTACGGACGTGAGCATACGGAGGGCGGGAGACAGCCGTCAGCTTCTTTACCAAGAGAAGGAGGGCTTCGCCAACTATCCGGCATCCAACGCCGGAAACAACGGCTATCACGGCATACAGCTATACAGAGAAGAGAAAGAGGAGAGCGGAGACAAGCCCGGAACGCCAACGGTGACGGTTACCCTAGAGCCGGATGGCGATGCACAGCCTACAGAAGACAAAGGGACCTACAGGGCGATAAACCGCTCCACGATCACCATTACAAGCAAAGGAGCGACAGCCATGAAGATCAACGGCAGTGAGTTCCCGGCCGCAGCAGGCATCTTCAGCCTTACGGCCGAGACGGACACCGTGCTAGTGATACAGGGCGTCAATGCCGCGGGCGCGTCACCGGAATACCGGACAGAAGTGCTTGTGGACTACGAGGCGGGGAACATGAAGAAGATGCACCTTCTGTCTAAGAAACAGAAAGACCGCGAGGACAGTACCAGGAACGCTCCGGTTAAGTTCACCGACTGGGTATTCCTCCGGGGCCATTATATGCTGGGAGGGGAGCAGGAGCTTCTGTGGTTGGAGGACATGGACGGAAACGCGTCGGTCATCTACAGTGAAGAAGGAGAGTTCGGGACAGTATCCCATTCACTGGCGTCCAACGTTATGATGCGCAACTTCAGGGTAAGGAGCGGAGCGTTGCCGTTCAGCGGCAGGCCGGGAGCCGGTTTGGTCGGGTGGACGAAGGATACAGTCAACGACATCAACAGCCACGAATACCAGAGCCTGAATACGGATGCCACGGGCGCGGACGGGACGAACGAGTACCGTCTGCAGCGCTTCCACGGCGACGTGACGTTTACGTCGGGAGGGGGCATGATGCGTCTTGCCAACGATACGGGCAAAGTAGTGGAGCTTAAGAACGTACTGACGATAAAGCGAGGAGGGGAGAGGTGTTCGCTTCTGCAAACGGGAGGAGAGAGGCACCCGCATCTCAGGACAGCGGAGGACGAGTTCAACTGGAAGCCTGGCGAGAAGTGGCCTGAGGCGGGGACAGTACTGAAAGGGATCTATCTTGCCGGATTCGTGATGGCTGAGAAAGATGGAGAAGGGTGGAAGTATGTTGTTTATCCGGCACAGGTTTCGGACAATGAGGACAATATGACCGGAGTAGAAGACGTGGAAGAAGAAGGGAGCGGAGGAGTGACCGTGAGAGACGGAAGAATAGATGCACCGTCGGGTAGCAGGATTTACTCACTGAAGGGAGAGGCCTTCAGGATCGGCGAACGGGTGGATAGAGGCGTATACGTGGTATTGCTGCCGGGAGGGAAGACAGTGAAAGTGCTTGTGAGATGAGAGAGGAAGGGAGGGAGAGTTGATGAGAGAATGAGTTGGTGAGAGGATGAGAGGGAAAGCGAGGAGGGAGGCGGTGGGAGAGGAGAGGGGGAGTGGGGAAGAAGAGGACGGGAGTGGGTGGATGGGGGCTTACGCCCCGGTGTAGGTGAACCTCCTGCCTGGTTCAAAATCAAGAGCAAGAGCAACGCCAAGAGGCAAGCCTCTTGCACGGGGAGACATGGATAGGGGGATGGTATGGGGATTTTTTGTAATTTTGCACTATGAAGATTCTGTTTGTGGGTGACTATTCGGGTTTCCATGCGAGTATCGCTGCTGAACTGCGGCGAAGGGGCCATGTGTGCACTGTCGTTAGTGACGGGTCTACGTATATGGAAACTGATCGTGATATTACTCTGCATCGTAAGGATGGTTTTATGGGTTCGGTGCGGTATCTGTATGATGTCTGCAGGGTTATGGAGAAGCTGAAGGGTTATGATGTGGTGCAGCTTATCAATGCTCATTTCCTATATCTGAAACCCGGTAAGCTGAGTTATTTTCTCCGTGGTCTCAAAAGGGACAATGGCATGGTGTGCCTCAGTCACTGCTCAACAGACCATTACTATGCTAAAGCTATGCTTAAAGGGGATGTCTTAGGCTATTCGGAATATGGTTTTAACGGCAAACCCACTGAGTTCACATTGAATTGTTCGGATACTATCGACGGGTGGCTATTGCCAGTATGCAAGGTATGGGCAGACCAGGTTTATGAAGCGGTGGATGGTGCTGTTTCTGCGCTTTATGAATATCATAAAGTGTGGGAACCGTTTTTCCCGGATATGAAGTATGTTGGAATAGGTGTTGATACTGACCGACTACAATACAGGCCAATACCTGATGACGGTCCGTTAAGAGTTCTTATAGCCATCAAGCCGAATACGGTCTATAATAAGGGAATTCATCTTTTGCACAAGGAATTGAAGAAGGTAGCCGAGCTACATCCTGACAAGATTGAGCTGTTGGTAGCGGAGAAACTTGCCTTGGATGATTATCTGCGGATTGCCGACAGTTGTCATGTAGTAGCAGACCAGATTTATTCCTATACTCCGGCCACTAATGCCTTGCAGTCGATGGCGTTGGGTAAGGTTGTCATAAGCGGTGGCGAGGAGGATTATTATAAGTTTATTGGAGAAGATAGGCTAAGACCTATCATCAATCTTGACCCGCGCAACGAGAATTTTGCGGAAGTGCTTGAGCCTATACTGCTTGACCGCAAGGACTTACAGCGCCGCTCTATAGAGGGCCGACAGTTAGTGGAGAAACATAATGATGTGAAAGTGGTGGTGGATCGGCTTCTCGCTGCCTGGGCAGAGATGAAGAAATAATTCCTGAGTATCAGTACCCTTTCCAGATTCTTCTTTTCTTAGCTTTCCAGACACCGCACAACCATGCGCGGATGAATGTAGCTTTGCTCATGGAACTGCAGCGCTGTACCTGGGTTAACATTCTGAGAGGCCATGAGAGAGGATGCAACCAGGAAACTATTGCTCCTTTGCTTTCAATGAACCTGGCGTTGTTTCCTTCGCGGTTACAAGTGCTTGGCCCACCGTGGTGATGGCAAATTACTTCTGCCACATGCATTCCATTTATTCCTTTTCTCAACGCAGAGTGCATGAATACAGTGTCTTCTCCTGAAAGGAACTCATCCTTGCCGAATCCGAAATGTTCGTTGAAACGGATACCAGCGGCCCGTATAACATTCAATCTGAAAGCCATTTCTATGGCACCGGAATAGTAGAACCTGGGGGGACATTTTAAGTTGAAATCAGCGTTTCCGGGATATTTTTTCTGCCAAGGATCATCGGCGCTGTAACGTAGAGTTATGAACCCGGCTTTCGGATAGCGTTCAAAAGCAGCAATTACTTTTTTAAGCTGTTCCGATGTGTATGATACATCGTCATCGCTGAGCAACGCCAACGGCGCAGAGGCATTGTCAAGAAGGAAGTTTCTGTTTCGCGCTACTCCTGTGGTATTATGCCAAAGTATATGGAAATCAGGTCTGTGGAAAGCTTCAAAAGAGTTTATGATGCTTTCGGGGTTGTCTATTCCGGGTATTTGCCATCCCACCAGATATTCCACATCTTCTGTCTGTGGGTGAGCACAGGAAGCGATCCTTTCAAGACCTTCCCGGCCATAGGCGGCTATAAGTACCTGGAGTTTCGGATTGATTATTTTTTCCATATTCTGACCACAAATGGAAGTGATGCAAGCGCGATGCAGGCCGGGAGGATGTAGTTCCAAGGCATAGGAAGTCTGTCCATGGAGAAAAGAGACGCCATGCCGAGCGCGAAAGCCAGCAAAGCTAAGAAAACCACACTCGGTCTGAGGCGCATCTTATATCTGAATCGGAACACGCAACCCACGATTACGGTATAGAGCAGATACCAGAGGATGTATGCTATTCCCACGCCTTGCAGACCAATACAGTTATAAGCACCGATACAAAGCAACAGCCCGACACATGCATCGGTAGCTTCTGTGATGAGATAAATCTTTCCGTCTCCGCGGGCAAGCATTACATAAGCCATGCACCAGGAAGAAGCCTTGAAGACACAGCTCAGCACGGCCCATGAGATGAAAGGAATCATTGCCATGAATTCCGGGCGGTACAGTAAAAGCACTATCCATTGTCTTGCGAGGAGAAAAATTGTGATGACGGGAATAAGAACGGTCAGAAGGACTGTTGCTTCATGGTTCACGAACAATGCAGTCCGTTTCTTAGAGAAAGCATTGGCTGCGAGTCGAGGATAGAATTCCATGCTCATGGCGGTGAAGATAAGGCCCATATAACGCACTACGAGAGTTACTCCGCCCTGGTAATAGCCTACTTCGGCGAGTGAAGCTTTGCGACTGAGGAATGCAAGGAAGATCATGTGTGTCATATTTGTGACAAAAGCTGCTACCGCCATCCATAATCCGAGTTTCATGAAGCCTTTGCCTTCGTTCCAGACTTCGCGGGAGGAGAGACGAGAGGATGAGTTGATGGGTGGATGAGTTGATGAGTGGAAGAGTGGATGAGTTGATGAGTGGGGTGTTCTCAGTCGATGATATAGGACGGCGACGAGTCCTGCGGCGGAATAGATAATGACAGACCATACTACTCCTGTAAGTCCACACCAACGGTAAAGAGGGATCGAGAGAATCAATCCTGCGGCAGACCCCCAGACGGTGGCACGCAATAAATCCTTTAGGTGTTGCGAGCCTTGCAGCAAAGCCTGCTCTCCGCCGGTAATTGCATTCAATAGCATAGAGAGAGAAACGAGCGCGAACATCCACCAACGGTCGTAAGAAGCGAAGAACCATTGCGAGAGAGGTACGGCAAGTGCACATAATACCACAGCTCCGAAAGCTCCTGTGAGACGGCTCCAACGTCTCACAACTTCAGCAGTGCGTGCAAGCAAAGAGGGCTTTTGCGAGTTTTGAGCCACATCGCGTACGGCACTCTGTCGCAACCCCATGTCGGTGAGGGTGGCCGTTGTATCTATTGTGGTGTTGAGGATTCCGAAAAGACCTACTCCATCGGCCGATAGCCATAAGGCCACTAACTTGGTCTTGATGATAGAGCAGAGGATTGTGAAGAATTGCATGCCGGTGAACAGCATCATCACCTTCATCACTTTCTGCGACAATCCCGATTTTTTCGACTTCACCGCCATATAGCTTCTTACGGTCTGAGCAAATATTGTTCATAGGCAACTCCGGTTGCTCCGAATCCGAATTTGTTGTCCAGCAAGCCGGCATCCAACAGACGGCAGTCGTTCTGGTCGGTGCTTGTTCCCATGTCGAAATAGCGGTACTGACACATATTTATCATTTCCTTGAAAAGGAATGGCAGGTATCTTTCTTCGCGAGCTTTTTGTGTGGTGGCAATATACTGGCAATGCTGCACCATGCCGGTGCAATATGTCAATACTCCTGCCTGCATTCCCTCATTGTCGCAGAGTACAAAGATCCTGATTTCCTTTTCGAAGAGCGATTTTAATCGGGAAATTTCGGCAAGAGAATGAACTGGAGCGGCGTTATGGCGCAGCTTAAGACATTCGGTCAGAATTTCCCAAAACCGGTCCAGACGGTCGGATTCCTTTACCACGACACCCTTTTCTTCTACTCTTGGCAGATAGCGTCGGCGTCGGTAGTCGAAGCCCGGATTGCAGCTCAAGTCAATAGCGGCAGAGAGCTGAAGCCGTTCCTTCACCGCGCCGAATCTCCAGAGAGCATATAAATCCTCCTGAGCCGGCTGACAGGCATAGATAAAGGGCAAAGGCTTATAGTGGATGGCGTTGATGCCCTCATTGCGGCACCATTCCAGCCACACCTCGAAGAGACTGCACAGTTCCATGGCGTTCACCTTTCCGGGAGGTAGGATCCAGCCTCCGTACGTGAGGCCGCCATGAGAGAAGAGACCGTTATCCTTTCTGTTGGCAGGAAGGAGTGCAAGAATCTTCCCCTTTTTCCGGGCTACGAGGGAACAGTCGGTGAACCTGTCGGCGTGATACTCCATGTATTCGCGCCGGAAGAGGAAAGTGGCATTTCTGGAAGAATTGACAAACTCATTCCAGGCGGCGTTTTCTGCACCGTCGTACCGCTCAATCACCCAGCCATTGGCATCCATTTGTTGTCAGAAAGATTTCAGGAAACCGCTCAGCGAGACGCGACGCCAGGAGGTGTTAATCTCCACCGGGTCCATGTGTTTCGAAGGGTTCCATTTAGGCTCGTCGAGCTGCAACAATGCCTCGTAAGTCTTGTTCTTCAGCTGGACGCTCACGTCTATTTCCGTTTTCTTACCTTTGGAACCATATTCCAGTAAAGCGGCGTAATTTTCGCTGACAGTTGTGACGTAAGTATCAAGGATTTTGCCATCGAAGTCAAGGGTATATCCATATCTTACGGAGCCGCCGGCAGGTTGCTGGTCGGGAACGAGGAGCATACAGTCGCTTTCATCGTATACCGAACAGAGGTTCATGTTTGCCACGGAGAGCGTTCCGCTACCGGTCAGGAATACCCTTGCCAGCAAGACATCCTGCACATTCTCTACCCGCATGGGGATTGCCACTCCGAGAAGAGCCGAGAGGTCTTCCTGCACGTATACCTTCTTAAGCTTATTCACCGCAGTGACTGAGGACCCGTCGATCTGCAGTCTTCCCACTTCACCCATGAACGGTGCCCTTATCGAGATGAAGATTTTAGAACCGCGTTCCATATATATCTTCAGCGAAGGGCTTACGGGTAAGCGGCTCATCTGCAGCTTACCGTTCAGTTCCACAGAACGCCAGTCCTTATAACGGACAATAACTTTTTGCAGGAATTCCTTCTGCGAGCCATTGTTGCCTGCCTTAACGGGAGAGGCAAGACAGAGCAGAGAGAGCAGAATCGAGAAAAAAGCTGTTACTTTATTTTTCATAATACATGCCATCTTCCACTTTCTTTTTAATCAGAGCATTGTCGGGTTCCTTTTGCAGAGCCTTTTTCCAGTTTTCCACAGCGAGCTTAGGTTTGTCGAGGAACCATAGGATATTACCATAGTGGTCGTAGAGGTCAGCGGAAGCGTCTGCCTCATCTGTTTGTTCAATAGCCATTTCCTGAAAAGAACAAGCTCTTTCATACTCTCCTTTGCAGAAAAGGATGTATGCGTAAGTGTCCAGGTAAGTTCCGTTTTCGGGATCTGAGTCCACTGCTTTCCGACTCATCTCGAGCGCCTTGTCGAGGTCTCGTTTCTCTAAGGCGAGGAAATAAGCGTAGTTGTTTAACGCAAGGACATTATTGGGATCCATGGTGAGCACTTGGTCATAAATGCGAAAAGCGCGGACAGTGTCCTTGAGGGAGACGTAAGAGTCTCCGAGCATCTGCATGAGGTTTGCCATGGCCTGTGGGCTGTAGTTGCGACCTTGTACCGTGTCGGCGATTACAGAAGGAGCGATCGTGTCGGAGTAAGAAGGAAGATAGAACTTCACGGCCTTCAGCATGCCTTCCACGCTCTTTTCGGGCTGTTTGTCCATGAGATAAGCGGAGGCGAGGTAAACATCGAGATTCGGGTTCGGCTCCTTGATTGCTTTTTGAGCCTCTTCGTAAATTGCGGGCACCTCTTTTAGGTCATTGGCGTTGATATGAGCGAGCATGAGCTGTCCCCAGAGGTTAGGATTGGTGCTTTCCTCATTCAGAAGAATGCGGAGAGTGCCATAGAGAGCATCGTACATCTTCAGCTGGTTCTCGAGTGCAGCTTTAATGGCAAGTACACTCTTGTTTCCCGGTTCCTGCTGCAACAGCGTCTCAATCATGGGAAATGCTCTGGATGCATCGCCGCCGGAAGACATAAGGCTTTTGATGAAATCCATTACACCTTCACTCTTTTCGTCCACCGACAGGTCACCGGTAGCGAGAGCCTGCGTCATCAGTTCATCGGCCCGGACTGAGTCACCCTCATGCTGAAAGAACTGTGATAGCGCCATCTTCGGCTGGAAGCTGTACGGCGCCAATGCCTCAGCCTTACGAAGGGAGTTTAGTGCAGAATCCTTTATGTTGTAGAAATTGAACAGGTTACCTTTCAGGGTCCATGCTTCCACATCTTTGGGTCTGGCGGCGATGAGGGAGTCTACAGCAGCGAAAGCGGCAAGAGTGTCTGCTTTATGTATAAAGATTCCGACTTTTGTGTTCACTGTGTTAGCATCCATGCCTTCCATGTGTTCGTAACGACGGAGAGTGGTCAGACCGTCGTCGAAACGGCTGGAGTTCACATAAATCCGTGTGAGAGTGTTGAGGATGT
The DNA here is from genome assembly GCA_905212215.1 of uncultured Porphyromonadaceae bacterium. Lineage (GTDB taxonomy): Bacteria > Bacteroidota > Bacteroidia > Bacteroidales > Muribaculaceae > Lepagella. Next base: position 6,576 of record CAJMDR010000005.1, on the reverse strand, counting down.
CACTTCTTGAGGGATAGATTGTGAGGAGCCTTTCCAACACTCTTGCCGCCTCGTCTGGATCACCGAGGATTTCGGAAGAGATCATGGCATACATGGAAGCTTCGTCAATGTCGGCAGGATAGTGGTCGACATAGTCGCGAATCATGCCACGAGCTTCTTCCAACTCTGCGGAATCCTTGCCGAGGATTATGCGATGGATGCCATGGTTATATTTGGCCTCGTAGTTGGATGGGTCGAGGCGATATGCGTGTCGGTACAGCTCGAAGGAAGTTGCCGTGGAATCGTATTTATAGCCTTGGCGTGTATAATAGCGTGATTTAGCCACGGCTTCCGGGTCTTTTGCCTTGTTCCGTGACTTTTCGGCTGAGAGAAGTCCAGGCAGCAACATGGCGGCTATTAGCGTAAGGATTGCAGCCGGGGTATAGTAGAGTTTTCTTATCCTTTTCAAAGTATTACTTTTTTAATAAACGTCCGAAGCCGTGGTTTCAGTATTTAAAAAGAGTAAAGACATTTTATTTCTTATACTCCGGTATGTCCGAAACCGCCGTCACCCCGTTCCGTGTCGCCGAGGGTTCCGTCTTCGGGCGAGATCCATTCCACATGCATCACTGGAGCCACCACCATCTGGCAGATGCGCTCGCCATCGTTGATTTCTACAGGTTCGTTGCCTAAGTTTATGAGGATTACGCCTACTTCGCCGCGGTAGTCGCTGTCGATGGTGCCGGGAGAGTTGGCCACGGAAAGCCCTTTCTTCAGCGCCATGCCGGAACGTGGTCTTAGCTGTGCCTCGTAGCCGTATGGAATCTCCATATACAGCCCTGTGGGAATCAGTTTTCGCTGACCGGGGTTGAGTGTTATGCTGCCCTGGGCAAGCCATGCCCGGATGTCCATTCCTGCCGAACCGGGGGTGCCATAGGCGGGCAACGGATGCGGCCCACGGTTGACTATCTTCACTTTTATTGTGTTTTCTATCATTATTTTTAGGTATTTTTGCCCCGGTCAGACTTTTTTCGCCTGCCCGGGAACTATTTTGCAAAGATAATCCTTTTATTAAACAAAGAGAACTATTACCTTTGCAAAAAATCTTTCAACACATTTTCTTAACGTAGAAAACATGAAAAAGTTATTAACACTGATGCTTACTTTGGTGGTGGCCTTTGCAGCCTACAGCCAGGAACCAGCCAAAGCGGTTTATAGCATCGCACCGAAAATGAACTGCGAGAACTGCGCCAACCGCGTCAGCACAGCAGCAAAGAACATTCAGGGCGTACAGAGCGTACAGCCGGACCTTGTCACCCAGACAGTGACAGTGCTCTATGATGCCGCCACACTGAAGCCGGAAATCATAGTGAAGTCCATGGCAGAGGCCGGTTACACACTTACTCCGGTAGAGGACATCAAGAAAGCAACCGTAGGTGTTGCTGCTTCCGCCACCGCCGTTCCTTCGCGTGAGGCAGTACAGCGTATGGAAGGCGCCAATCCCGGTCCGGTTATCGCCATAGACGGCAAACCGACACTGCATGAATGTCAGGGAGAAGGACATGAATGTGCAGACAAACAGAAAAAGACTGAATGCACCCAGCAGGCAACCACCGCAACTCAGTGTACTCAGCAGGCAACCACCGCAACTCAGTGCACTCAGCAGGCAACAACTGCTACCTGCACTCAGCAGGCAACTCCTCAGAAAGCAAAGAAGGCTTCAAAGAAAGCTACCAAGAAGTCAAAAGCAAGAAAGTAACTATTCAGCGATAATGGAAAAGAGACCCCGCGGCAAACCATCTGCGGGGTCTCTTTTGGTATTTACACCTGTTGTTGCTTGACCTATGTCAATTAATGATTGAACATAGAGCGTGAATTGGCGTTTTACCGCAATTTTCTCAAAAGATTCATCTCTTTTCTGACGTTAGGAATTAATAATAATCTTAAAATCAGGCTTCGTAAAGGAGCCACCTTGATATCTTTTTACTGAGTAAACCAATGGATTTAAACAGAATTATACTACACTACGGTCCCCTCTCTTCCGAGGTGCTGGGTCAACTGGAAGAAGCCGCAGAGCTTGTCACCGTGCATGCGGGCGATGTCTTGCTGGCACAAGGCACCATGTGCAAGGCATGGTATTTCAACAGAAATGGTCTGTTGCGGGTCAGTTACTCCGGAAAAGGGAAGGAAAACACCATACTGTTCGGCAGCGAGGGCGATGTCTTCACTTCGTTCCATTCCTGGTTCGCCAATGAACCCGCATCCTTCTCCCTTATCGCGATAGAGGATTCGGAGGTGTATCAGATACCTTTCCATACCATGCGGCGGCTGATATCGCTGTATCCAGAGATGCTGCAGTGGACCCTTATCTTACTCGAAGGGCAGATGTATGTCTTTGAAAGGAGGTATGTGAAATTTGCCAACTGCAATGCCGAGGAACGACTTATAAAATTCTTAGGGAAGGATTTTCCGAAGCTGGAGAGGATAGCGGGCAAGACAATAGCGCAGCGAATACCCTTGAAATACATTGCCTCCTATCTCGGCATCAAGCCTGAAACACTGAGCAGATTACGCCGCCGTATCGCCGGGAAGTGACAAACAAGGAATCCGGTTTCTGACAAGTCGGAAATGTTGATGTCGGGATCATAGGCCTTCGCTGGGCGGAGGCTGAGGTTGTCTGCGGCTGCCTTAACCTCCTTAAGTTCCTTAACTTCCTTAAAAACCCTTACTTTAGTTAATCAGAAGAGGTGTTGGTGGAAGCATTGAAAATGCTAAATTTGGAGTGAGGTCGCAATAAGGAGGCCGTGGGCAACGTTTTTCTCTTAGCCGGTTTGAAAAAGGTCATGCCGGCTGTCTACATCTATGAATACGATTTTTCGGCATATTCCTTACAGGCTCAAGTGGCTGATAGTGCTGTCGCTGGCGTTGTTGGCGGTGGCGCCTGTCGCCGCGCAGAAACGCAACGACAAGTTACTGAACCGCCCTTATGCCGACCAACGCAAACTGCATCTTGGCTTCTCGGTGGGAATGCACATGCAGGACCTTAAGCTCACCAACAATGGTCTTGCCACGGAAGACGGAGAGCACTGGTACAGCGAGGTGCCGGCCTATAGTCCCGGTTTCTGTGTCAACGTGATGGCTGAGCTGAGGCTGCATAAGCATTTCGCGCTGCGTCTCAGCCCCGGTATGTACTTTGGCAACAAGACGGTGCAGATGCGCGAAGGTGATTCCGGCGCCACCATGCAGCAGGACATCAAGTCGGCTTATGTGGTGCTTCCTCTCGACTTGAAAATCACCGGCAACAGATACATTAACAGCCGTCCATACGTTACCTTGGGCGGTATGGCGGCTTTCGACGTGGGTAAGCGCCGCAGCGAGCCTATCTGTCTCAAACAGTCGGACTTTTATCTCACTCTCGGCTTAGGGTGCGACTTCTATCTGCCGTTCTTCAAGCTGAATCCGGAGGTGAAGTTCTGTTTTGGTCTGACCGATATTCTGAAGCATGACCGTCCCGACCTTGTGGACGACCCCGAGACGATGAAAATAACCCAGTCGCTGGCAAAAGCCAAGTCGAACATGATAGTTTTCACTTTCTATTTTGAATAAGCCGAGACTAAATATATCGCTGCTCCTTGCAGCTTTCGCGCTACTTCTCCCTTCCGTTATGTGCTCGCAGTCGGAACCGCAGCTTACCCAGTATTGGGCGTTGCCGGCTTTCTACAATGCGGGAGCCGCCGGAAGTACAGACTTTCTGCGCGTAAGGGGAGGCACCCGAATGCAGTGGATTGGCATTGACGGGGCACCGAGAAGCTTTTTCATCCATGCTGATTCACCCTTGGCGATAGGCAGGAAGCGCATAGGTCTCGGCGTACAGATGCAGCAGGAAAAGATAGGTCTCTTCTCCAATATGTTGGTGGGAGTTCAGGGAGCCTATAAGCTGAAACTCTTCAAGGGAGAGCTGAGCGTAGGTTTTCAGGTGGGCTATTTCAACCAGAAGTTCAGCGGCTCGGAGATTGTCACTCCCGGCGACGACGATTACCATGATCCCGGCGACGAAGCAATCCCCAAACAGGACCTCAACGGTTCCGCCTTCGACTTAGGAGCAGGAATTTTCTATTCCAAACCTCGGTTCTGGGTGGGAGTGAGCGGCCTGCATCTGTTAAAGCCGACAATCAAAATGAGTCTGCAAGGCTCCGAAAGCACCGAGACTCAGGAGTTCGAGAGCGAACTCGGAAGAATGGTTTATTTTATGGGAGGATGCAATTTGCCCATAAAAAACACGTTATTTGTATTGGAACCGTCCGCGCTGGTAAAGACCGATTTCAGCATGTTCACCGCCGAAGTCACCATGCGCGCCACCTACAACCGCTTCCTCAGCTTCGGCATAGGATACAGGTGGAAGGATGCCGTGAGCGCCATGATAGGCGCCACTTTCCGTAACTTCTTCCTCGGTTACAGTTTCGACTATCCGGTTTCCGCCATAGGAAAGGTAAGCTCCGGAAGCCACGAGATAGTGGCCGGTTACCAGCTTAAGCTCGACTTCTCGGGCAAGAACAAGAATAACCTCCGCTTTATCCGCATCATGTAAGTAAGTGGCACTGAAATGTGATTTGATTCCTTACTTTGCCGAAAGGGCAGCAATATAAAGAAAAACAACTTTTGTTTAGAATATGAACACTCTCAAAGCATATACCGCCGCATTACGGAATATGTTGCGTCGGATAGCCGTAGTCGCTCTCATTGCGGCTACGGGCATGCTCGTAGTCTCGTGTATGGCCGGCAAAGGTGCCAGGGCAGGAGGCGAGGTCACCGGCATCGGTGGCGTCTCGTATGCCGAACCTAACCCTTACGGCATGGTGCTCGTGGACCGCGGTGCTTATAAAATGGGACCTGCAAAGGATGACTCGGTATGGAACATAAAGGGTAATCCTCGCGGCGTCTCGATTGAGTCTTTCTGGATGGATGAGACGGAAGTCACCAATTCCAAATACAAACAGTTTGTGTTCTGGGTGCGTGATTCCATTATCCGCGAACGACTCGCCGACCCCGCTTACGGCGGCAACGAAGCTTTCAAGATCGAGGAAGACAAGGAGGGGAATCCTATTACTCCCTATCTTAACTGGAACAAGGCCATACCCTGGCGCAACGCCAACGAGGATGAGATGCGCGCCATTGAGAGCGTATACCGCACAAATCCCATAACAGGTCGCCGCGAACTTGACCCCACGCAACTCAACTACCGTTACGAGGTCTACAATCATACTGCCGCCGCACAGCGTCGTAACAGACTCGACCCGGCGCAGCGTGAGTACAATACCGATATTGCACCCGATAACACTCTGCCCACAATTTCCAAGGACACAGCCTACTTCAACGAGGACGGACAGATTGTGCGCGAGACCGTTTCTCGTCCCCTTACCGGCGACTACGATTTCCTCAACACTTATATAGTGAATGTATATCCGGACACTACCGCCTGGATCAACGACTTCGAGAATGCTTACAACGAGCCTTACACACGTATGTATTTCGCTCATGCAGGCTATAACGACTATCCTGTGGTGGGAGTAAGCTGGGAGCAGGCCAACGCATTTTCTCATTGGCGTACCGAGTTCCTGAAACGCTCATTAGGTCGCGAAGGAGCCTTCGTGGAGCCTTACCGCCTCCCTACCGAGGCAGAATGGGAATATGCCGCCAGAGCAGGAAACTCCGAGAGCATGTATCCCTGGGATGAAACGTTGCCCATGGATGAACGCGGATGTTTCTACGCAAACTTCAAGCCTATGGAAGGAGACTTCGTGCGCGACGGTCATCTTATTACCTCGCAGGTAGGAACCTTCAAACCTAACGACTTTGGTCTCTACGACATGGCCGGTAACGTCAGCGAATGGACATCCACGGCATATACCGAGAGCATTGATCGGCTTACTGCCGACATGAACCCGGAATACCGCTACGATGCCGCGAAAGAGGATCCCTATAAGATGAAGCGCAAGATAGTCCGTGGAGGCTCCTGGAAGGATGTGGGTCACCATCTCCGTTCCGACCTCCGTCAGTGGGAATACCAGAACGAGCAGCGCTCTTACATCGGCTTCCGCAATGTACGTACCCAGATAGGGTTCGCACGCGGCACCAAACGGAAATAATCCTCACACCTCCATTCTCCATCAACCAAAAACAAGGTCATGGCAAAACTTCGTAAATACGCCAACGTCATAGAGCGCTTTCTGCACGGCACCAAAGGGCAGCGCTTCTTCAACTTCGCTTACTCCATAGGCGCAGCAATCGTAATCTGGGGTGCACTGTTCAAGATATTGCACCTTCCCGGCGGTTCCACACTGCTTTGTGTGGGCATGGGCACCGAGATTGCGATGTTCATACTTACTGCTTTCGACCGTCCTCCCAAGGATTATTCCTGGGAAGAGGTGTTCCCTGTCCTCGACAGTCACGATCCCGGTGACCGTCCTGACTTCAGCGAAGGCATGGGGAATGCTCTCTATAAGCCTGCCGGAAATGAATCCGTAGAACAGACCGAGACCACGGCGCCACAGGCTGTTCCTGTCGCCGCTCCCATGATGATGCCGGCCATAGCCGATG
>CAJMDR010000004.1 GCA_905212215.1 uncultured Porphyromonadaceae bacterium | reverse complement strand
CCTATTACATCATCGGTTTAATTCATTCACGCATAGAGAAATTTTTGGCTTCGCTCCGAGATTATTTATGTCCTCACGCGGAATAGATTTTTATACCTCTGCTCCTTGGCGTGTGGCATAAAATTTCCACTTGGCGCGAAACCATAATTCCACAAAGCTCTTGCCGTATTAAAGAAAGCGATTCATTCACCAAAAAAGGGGATTTCAGCTATTAAGTTTTTTTATGAACTTTGCAGTAGCAATGAGAAAGGGACTATTACATATCGCGGTCGGTTTATGCATGGCAACGTCTGCCGTTTCCATGCAGGCCGAACATACCGATACCATGGCATTGCAATCCGTGGAAGTGGTTGCAATAAAGACACATGGCGCCTCTATGCCGGAAGCCGTGTCCGCCACCACGATAGGGCGTGACGAGGTCGAAAAACTGAATATAAGCGCTTTGAAAGGGCTGTCGGATATTGTTCCCAACTTCTTCGTGCCGGATTATGGCTCGCGCATCACATCCTCAATTTATGTGAGGGGACTCGGTGCGAGAATGGACCAGCCGGCCGTGGGACTGACGGTAGATAATGTGCCGTTTCTGAATAAAGATGCCTACGATTTCGACATACCCGACATTGTGCGCATGGAGATGCTTCGCGGTCCGCAATCAACCCTCTTCGGCCGCAATACCCTTTGTGGACTCATCAACATAACAACCCTCTCTCCCCTCAACTGGCAGGGTATGCGTCTGCAGGCGGAATATGGCAGAGGTAACAGCTACAGGCTCTCTGCATCGGCTTACTGGAAAGCGCGACAGAACCTCGGATTCTCGCTGACTGCACAGGCTTCCGGTACCGACGGTTTCTACTCCAACGAATATAACGACGCGAAAGTGGGGCGTGAACGGCAGTATGCCGGAAGATTCAAGACTGACTGGATGGCCGGTAACAATTTCCGCCTTTCGAACTCCCTCTTTGTCAGTAACCTTAACCAAAGCGGTTATCCGTACCGATATGCTCTTACCGACAAGATAAACTATAACGATACCTGCTTTTACCGCCGTTTTATGCTCAACGACGGTCTGACAGTAACATATAATATATATAATGTGTCGTTGAGCAGCATAACTTCCTTCCAACTCTTGCACGACAATATGACGCTTGACCAGGATTTTCTGCCGCTTGACTACTTCACTCTTACCCAACGCAAGCGTGAATACGGAATCACTCAGGATTTCGTGGCGCGCAACCTCGCTCCCTCTGCTTTGGAATGGTTGGCTGGCATCTTCGGGTTCTATAAGCATAATGACATGCATGCTCCGGTGAATTTCGGCGATATAGGAATACGTACGCTGATAGAGGAACACCGTAACAGCGCGAACCCCGATTATCCCATAAAGTGGGACAGCCGGGAATTTACCCTTTCTTCCGATTTCACCATCCCTACATGGGGAATAGCAGGCTACGGACAGGCTGACTGGAGCGTTGGCGACTTCACCCTTACCGCCGGTTTGCGTCTCGACTACGAACATTCTACGCTCCGTTATCGTTCGCATTGTGTAACAGGATATACAGTGATGCACAACGGCGAACCTTTCGGCCATGTGCCCGTGGACATTGACCAGACAGGTAACCTCACCCGCCATTTCCTTGAACTGTTGCCGAAGATCGCCGTGGTGTGGCACGCATCTTCCAGAGCTGACCTCTACGCTTCGTGGGCGAAAGGTTATAAGGCGGGAGGATTCAACACCCAGATGTTCAGCGATGTGCTTCAGCAAAAGCTTATGAGCATTATGGGCATCGGTGCCGGTTATGACGTAGACCAGATAGTGGGGTATAAGCCTGAGAAAAGCTGGAATTACGAAGTAGGGGCGCATCTTCGTTTCTTTGACGGGAAACTGAAGACAGATCTCTCCGCTTTCTTCATCGACTGTCGTGACCAGCAGCTAACCATGTTCCCCGACGGTACCACCACAGGCCGAATCATGACGAATGCCGGACGAACCCATAGTTATGGCGGCGAGGTGTCGGTGGAGGCGAATCCTTTGGATCAGCTCAGCTTCCGTGTCGCTTACGGCTATACACATGCGCGGTTTCACCGATTTTTCAACGGTCAGGCAGACTATAAGGGGAAGGCGATTCCCTACGCTCCCTCCAACACACTTTTTCTGCAGGCACAATATAATTGTTCCATTGTTCGGGATTGGTTGCTGAACATTGAGGCTCATACCTCCGGGACCGGGAAAATTTACTGGAACGAGGCGAATACCATGCGTCAGCCGTTCTATATGCAACTCGGTGCTTCGGCTACAGTAACGTGGCGCGACCTTCAGATTCAGTTCTGGGGAGAGAACATTACCAATACCCGTTTCGACACTTTCTATTTCATGTCGATGAAGAACGAGTTCCTGCAGAAAGGTAAGCCTTGGCGAATCGGCGTCACTCTCCGCTGCAATTTTACATGGAACTCATAGTTAGATAATAATAAGACACTACGATATAATGAAAAAACTTCTCATTCCGTCCCTTACAATACTTCTGGGACTCGGCCTTACGGCCTGCGATGACTCGAAAGAGTCGCCCACGGAAAACTATGGCGATTCCATAGCTACCCTCATCATTCCCGCCAATGCCGATGAAAATGCTTCGGCTCAGATGGTGCAGTACACTTTCCAGTTCGACTATGGCAACAAGATGGCGAAATTAGGCATCAACGGACTGCGATACAAGGATGTGGACTATAAGTTCCTTGGCGAGAACCTTGCGTTCACTTACAACGACTACTACAATGGCCGTATTCAGAACATAAATGTGGGAATGATACCCAATTCCAACGGCGGCACTTCCGCTACCAATGTAAGGGCGCAGATCTCAACCATGCTCAACTTCCGTCCCTCGCTGATAGTGGATATGATGCCTGTCTTCCGCCAGTATGTCATTGACTATACTGTCAGCGATATCTTCAGCGCCAAGACTTTCGCGGCAAACTCATACTACTTCGGCCAGACAATGACCACATATGTCTACAACGACCAGCACAAGGAGTTCTCCACTGAAAAGCCCATATATAATGTGGTGATGGACCTGGCCAAAGGCACCGCCACAGTTTCTATCTACAACCCTGTCTTCGCAGAAGAGATGCCACCGTCGATGGCGAACACCGAGATGCAGCTCCAGGGTCTGAAGATAGAATATCAGCATGACTCATACCGCGTGGTAGGGGAAAACATAATACCTCGCGTAAGGGAAGGTGCCCTGATGGTCCCCAACGAGAGATTCATCTTCAACAACTTCACCCTCGTGGCCAATTCCACCGATCTCCGTCGCGCCAACATCTCCTTTAAAGTGGCAGGACGATATGACGGCGCCGCAAACGTAACCACCGACCTGAACCGCAACAATCAGTAATCATTCCGCAATGAGAGAGCATGATCTCCTCTTCCGGCATCAACTCCGGAAGCGTGGGATATAGAAAAATGCAACGTGTAATCCGCAGTTACCCAGGGGTTGCTGCGGGTTCTCTTTGCAAATAGTCGCGGAATATGCTCTAAAACATAAAGCGGGAAATACATAAATATTTGTAGATGAATAAAAAAAGTGTTAACTTTGCAGTGATTTTTGCGGGATAGGCAATGACGCCGATTGCGGCGCCCCATTATTCCGTCTGTGAAACGATTGTTTGTAACCATAAACTGTAGTACGATTTTATGGAATTGTTGTTAAGAATCGGCAACGGCACTCTGGCCATTACGGCGGGGCTGACAGGCATAGGGCTTGTCTTCGCCGCTCTGCTAATTGCTAAATTAATTGCTCCGCGTTCGTTCTCTTCGCGGAAAGCTGACCCATATGAGTGCGGCATACCTACGCGCGGTGACTCGATGGTGCAGTTCAAGGCCGGTTATTACATATTCGCCATCCTCTTCCTCATCTTCGACGTGGAGACGGTTTTCCTCTATCCCTGGGCTACCATCACTAACCAGATGGGTCCCTCTGGACTGCTCTGTGTCGGTATTTTCCTTTTCGTATTAGTTTTAGGCCTGGCTTATGCCTGGAGAAAGGGTGCGCTCAAATGGCAGTGAAAAATCCTCATATCAAGTCGATGAAGCATGAAGACTTCAAAGACAACGAGTATATAGATAAACTGGTAGAAGAACTCAACGCCACCGGAGCTAACGTGGTGGTTGGTGCGTTCGACGAACTGATAAACTGGGGTCGCGCAAACTCTCTGTGGCCTCTCTGTTTCGGTACTTCCTGCTGTGCTATCGAGTTTATGAGTCTCGGCGCCGCACGTTACGACATGGCACGATTCGGCTTCGAGGTAGCCCGTAACTCACCACGTCAGGCCGACTATATAATGGTGCAGGGTACTATCGTTCACCGCATGGCGCCTGTTCTGCTCCGCCTCTATGAGCAGCTCGCAGAGCCGAAATATGTCATTGCCTGTGGCGGTTGCGCCGTGAGCGGCGGTCCTTTCAAGAATTCTTACTGCGTTCTGCCGGGTGTGGACAAGATTCTTCCTGTGGACGTATATGTTCCCGGTTGCCCTCCGCGTCCCGAGGCAATGTTCTACGGACTCATGCAGCTCCAGAGAAAAATCAAGGTGCAGAAGTTCTTCGGCGGCGCTAACCGCAAAGAGAAAATCGAGGAGTTCTTCGCTCAGCACCCCGAAGACCGCGAGTCAATGAAATAATCTCAGGCATCAACCATAACGACTGACCACATCAACATCATGGATATCCAAAAAGAAATAAGCACCATTTGCCCGGAAGCCGTTTTCGAGCAGGGTGAATGTCTGCTGGTAAAGGTGCCTGACACCAAGTGGCATGAGCTGGCACTGAAACTGCGCGACAGCTACGGGTTCGACATGCTTACCGCTGTTGTGGGCATGGACTGGACCGAAACCCTCGGCTGTCTCTATTATCTCACTTCCACTCCGCGCAACTGGGAGATGATATGCGTTCGCGTGGAGACTCCGGACCGCAACCAGCCTCGCCTCCACTCTGTAAGCGACATATGGAAAGTAGCGAACTTCCAGGAGCGTGAGGTTTATGACTTCTATGGCATAGAATTCATAGGCCACCCCGACATGCGTCGTTTCTTCCTGCGCAACGACTGGGTGGGATATCCCTTGCGCAAGGATTATGACGCAAATCCCGAACTGAATCCTATTCGTCTTACCGATGAGGTGAACGAAGACGATACTTATACTTTGGAAGAAGATGAGAACGGCAATGTTACACGCCATGACAAAAAAGTCTTCCAGGCTGAGGATTATGTAGTCAATATTGGTCCGCAACATCCCTCGACTCACGGCGTGATGCGCTTCCGCGCTGCCGTAGACGGCGAGGTGGTAAAAAAAGTGGATGTTGTAAGTGGTTACATTCACCGTGGCATTGAGAAACTTGCTGAAGGACTTGCCTATCCGCAGATTCTCCATTTCACCGACCGTATGGACTATATGTCGGCTCATCAGAACCGTCATTGCCTCTGCATGTGCATAGAGAAAGCTCTCGGTATAGAAGTACCCCGCCGCGCACAGGTAATCCGTGTGATGATGGACGAGCTGATGCGTATCTCAAGCCACCTTCTTTCGTTCGGTTGTACATCCATGGACCTCGGAGCAACAACCTGCTTCTTCTATGGCTTCCGCGAGCGCGAAAAAGTGCTTGACATCTTCGACAAGACTTGCGGAGCACGCATGTCGATGAACTATAACGTGATCGGCGGTGTGATTGCAGACCTGCATCCCGACTTTCAGAAGGATGTTAAGGAACTTTGCGCTATCATGCCTAAGGCTCTTAAGGAATACCATAAAGTGTTCTCCGGCAACGTAATAGCACTCAACCGTCTTAAGAATGTAGGGCATCTGAGCCGTGAGGATGCGATAAATTATTGCATCACAGGTCCTTCAGGACGTGGCTCGAACTTCAGCTGCGACTGCCGTAAGAAGCATCCCTACAGCATCTATAACGAACTTGACTTCAACGAAGTCCTCGAAGACGGATGCGACTCCTACGCCCGCTACATGGTTCGTATGCGCGAGATTGAGGAGAGCGTCAAGATTCTTGAGCAGCTCGTAGACAATATCCCCGAAGGCGAAATCCGTGCTCAGGTGCCGAGAGTGATAAAGCTGCCTGCAGGACGCTGGTATCAGCAAGTTGAGGCAAGCCGTGGTACTTTCGGTGTATTCATCGAATCTACCGGCGAGAAGACTCCGTGGCGTGTACACTTCCAGAGTCCTTGCTTCAACCTGGTGGGCGTTATGGATCTGACCTGCGCAAACTACATGATTGCAGACCTTATAACCATCGGAGCCGCCCTCGACTTCGTAATCCCCGATATAGACCGCTAAACCAATTCACAATACACAATGCACAATTCACAAGTAACCGGCAACGAAGGCATTGTGGATTGAGAACCAAACCTAAGCAAAATGTACGATTTTGGAAATATAACACGGTGGTTCAACGACCTGCTCTTAGGAACAGGAATGGCCGACTGGCTGGCAGTGACTATTGAATGTGTGATCATAGCCGTGCTGATTCTTGCCATGTACACAGTGCTGGCATTGTTCTACATCCTCTACGAACGCAAGCTCTGCGCATGGTTCCAGTGCCGTCTCGGCCCGATGCGTGTGGGCAAATGGGGCGTGCTCCAGGTGTTCGCAGATATGTTCAAGATTCTTATAAAGGAACTTATCTGCCTGCGTAACACCGACAAATTCCTCTTCAAGCTGGCACCCTACATCGTCATCACTTCTTCGGTGACAATGCTTGCCTGCCTCCCATGGGGAAACGGCCTGCAGATCATAGACTTCAACATAGGCATCTTCTTTATCCTTGCAGTAAGTTCCGTAGGTATCCTCGGCATATTGCTCGCAGGATGGTCTTCGAACAACAAGTACACCCTCATAGGTGCTATGCGTTCCGGAGCACAGATGGTCAGCTATGAACTCTCATTAGGTCTTGCAATCCTGACGATTGTGGTCTTCTCCGGTACCCTAAGCATTACGGAGCTCGTGAATCAGCAGGAATCGGCTTGGTTTATCTTCCGCGGACACATACCCGCTATAATCGCTTTCTTCATCTACATCATAGCAGCGACTGCAGAAACAAACCGTGGTCCTTTCGACCTTCCTGAGGCTGAACATGAGCTGACGGCTGGCTACCACACCGAGTATTCCGGTATCCACTTCGGCTTCTTCTATCTCGCAGAGTACCTGAACCTCTTCATCGTATCGGGCATTGCATCGCTGATGTTCCTTGGCGGCTGGATGCCTCTGCATGTACCCGGTTGGGAAGGCTTCAACAACATCATGAACTTCATCCCCGGCATCGTATGGTTCCTGCTAAAGGCATTCTTTGTCAGCTTCGTGATTATCTGGTTCAAATGGACCTTCCCTCGTATCCGAATCGACCAGATGCTCGCTTTCGAGTGGAAATACCTCATGCCCCTGGCTTTGGCCAATCTGGTGCTGATGGCAGTGTTTGTAGCACTCAACTGGCACTTCTAATCATCAAATAAAAGAATAAAAAACACCTCAATATAAATTCCGGACAGAAACAATGAGCACCCTTACAGGCACAGTAACCCAGGTGATAGGACCTGTGGTTGACGTAATGTTTGAAGGCGACAACAACCAGGTGCCACCCATTTATGGCGCTCTGAAGGTTGACCGCGAGAACGGCGAGACCCTCATCCTGGAGGTCGAACAGCACATCGGCGAAGACACCGTACGCTGTGTGGCAATGGAGAGCACCGACGGTCTGCGTCGTGGCGTTAAGGCCGACTATCTGGGCCGCGGCATAGCAGTGCCTACCGGTGACCAGGTGAAAGGCCGCCTGCTCAACGTTATAGGCGAACCTATTGACCACCTTCCCGATCTTAACCGCGATAATCTTCGCTCTATTCACCAGCCCGCTCCCGCTTTCGACGAACTGGCAATCTCAACCGAGATTCTTTTCACAGGTATCAAGGTGATTGACCTTCTCGAACCTTACAGCAAAGGCGGCAAGATTGGCCTCTTCGGTGGCGCCGGTGTAGGTAAGACAGTGCTCATCATGGAGCTCATCAACAATATCGCTAAAGGCCACAACGGCTTCTCGGTCTTCACCGGCGTTGGTGAACGCACCCGTGAAGGCAACGACCTGCTGCGTGAGATGATTGAGAGCGGCGTAATGAAATATGGAGACAAGTTCGCCAAAGGCATGGAGAAAGGCGAATGGAATCTTCAAGACGTGGACATGAAAGAGGTGAACGCTTCTCAAGCTACTTTGGTGTTCGGACAGATGAACGAACCGCCGGGTGCACGTCTGCGTGTGGCTCTTTCCGGCCTTACTGTGGCAGAGCAGTTCCGAGACAATGCAGGCGGTGGCAAGGATGTTCTTCTCTTCATCGACAACATCTTCCGTTTCACTCAGGCAGGTAGCGAGGTGTCCGCACTTCTGGGACGTATGCCGTCGGCTGTAGGTTATCAGCCTACTCTGGCTTCCGAGATGGGCGCACTGCAGGAACGTATTACCTCAACAAAGAACGGTTCTATTACATCAGTACAGGCTATCTATGTGCCGGCTGACGACCTTACTGACCCGGCTCCTGCAACGACTTTCTCGTTCCTCGACGCTACAACAGTGTTGAGCCGTAAGATTTCCGAGCTCGGTATCTATCCTGCCGTTGACCCCCTGGACTCCACTTCACGTATCCTTGACCCGAACATCATCGGCGAGGAACACTACAATGTGGCTCAGGAGGTAAAACAGCTTCTACAGAAATATAACGACCTTCAGGACATCATCGCAATCCTTGGCGTGGATGAACTTAGCGACGACGACAAACTGGTAGTGAACCGTGCCCGTCGTGCACAGCGCTATCTGTCGCAGCCATTCCATGTGGCAGAACAGTTCACCGGACTTCCAGGCGTAATGGTGCCTCTGAGCGAGACAATCCGTGGCTTCAAGATGATTCTTGCCGGCGAGGTTGACGAATATCCCGAACAGGCATTCCTCAATGTCGGCACTATCGACGAGGCTATAGAAAAGGGCAAGAAGATGCTTGCCGAGGTAGGATAATAATTACCCGTGAAATCCGGGTCATACAGCTTGAAGAGGTTCAGACCTTTGAGAGTAAGACCCGGAACCACGAAATAAAATAAAGAACACATGACGCTTCGCATCATATCGGCACAGGAAGTGCTATTCGAAGGAACGGCAAAAGCTGTGACATTGCCGGGATACGCCGGCAGTTTCACGGTGTTGAGAAACCACGCGCCGTTGATCGCAGTGCTGGTGCCCGGCAAGGTGCGTTATCTCGACGACAACGACCAGGAGAACAACCTAATGATTAAAGGTGGCCTGGCGGATGTGGAGAATAACAAAGTCGATGTCTGTGTATATTAACCCGGCATCCGGAAACGAAAAACTTATGAGAAAAATTACAAAACTCATAGTTGGCTTCCTGACGGCAATGCTTTGCCTCACTATCCCGGTTCAGGCCATGGCAGCGGGCGAAGAAGGCAAGGATAAGGACTCGGGAAATCTGGACGTCAAGGAAGTGATTTTCCACCACCTTGGCGACGGCTACGGATGGGAAATGCCTTTCGCGCATATCTACCGCATCCCGTTACCGGTTATAGTACGTGCGGAAGATGGCTCATGGCATTGTTTCTCATCTGCCAAACTGACCGAAGTGGAAGTAATCAAAGATGAAACCACCGGGAAAGTTACCGAGGAACTGTTACCGGTAATACACCATATCAGCAAGGACGGAAAGAACTACGACTTTGTAATAGCGCATACTTCTACCCATAAGAACAAAGTAGTACAAGTTTTCCCGCTTACACCGGAAGAAGAAGCCAACGTTAAGGCTGAAGCCGCAAAGATTGCAGCTGAAGGTAAAGAAAAAGCCGGAGAACATGTAGTTGTTCCGGGATATGTCTACCATGTGGCAAAGGGACAAGGTATGTACTATCGTGAGTACAAACCTTTCGACATCTCCATTACAAAGAATGTTCTTGCTCTTTTCATAGCTGCTGTCATTGTATGGCTCCTCTGCATGGTGCTTGTAAGACATTACAAAAAATATGGTTTCAAGACACCGCGCAAAGGCATGGGCTTTTTCGAGATGCTTGTGGACTTCATTTATACTGGTGTAATTCGCGATACACTTAAGGATAAAGCGAACAAGTTTGCACCTTATCTGCTGACCTGCTTCTTCTTCATCCTAATCATGAACCTGATGGGTCTGATAGTGATATTCCCGGGCGGAGCTAACCTGACAGGCAACATAGCCATAACTCTGGTTCTGGCATTGCTGACATTCATTGTTACAAACATCAATGGCACCAAGCATTACTGGAAAGAGATTTTTTGGCCAGATGTACCTATCTGGCTGAAGTTCCCGCTTCCCATAATGCAGGTAATAGAAATCTTCGGTATCTTTACCAAACCGGCAGCTCTCTGTGTCCGTCTTTTCGCCAACATGATGGGTGGTCACATGATCGTGCTGACCCTTACCGTGCTGATTTTCATCTTCGCAGCATTCGGAGCAGCGGCAGCAGGAAGTTCGGTAGTGATTTCCATTCTCTTCTCAATCTTTATGCTTGCTCTGGATGTGTTGGTAAGCTTTATCCAGGCATATGTCTTCACCATGCTTTCAACTATCTTCATCTCTCTTGCTCAACCCAGTGAGGAACATGAGCATAAGACCATCGAGGAAGAAGTTGAAGCTGAAGAGAAAAAAGCTGAGAACCCCATGACGGCAGGAATGTCGTAAAAACAAATCCGCTCGATATAAAAACAAGTTTTTACGAAGCGGTAAATACAAGAAAACAACAACAAAACATAAACAAAACAAAAAAAGACAACCCCATGTTATCAATGATTCTCGTAGCCGAAATGGCACTTGGAGCACTTGGCGCAGCCCTCGGCGCAGGTATTGCAGCAATCGGCGCCGGTTTCGGCATCGGTAAAATCGGTTCATCGGCCATGGAGGCCATAGCCCGTCAGCCTGAAGCTGCCAGCGACATACGAAGCAACATGATCGTGATCGCCGCTCTTATTGAGGGTGTAGCTCTGTTTGCCGTTATCGTATCGGCCCTCGCACTCTTTATCTAACCAAACCCGACAACCCATAACCCACGAGTAAAAAGTTTTCATTATGGAACTGTTCACGCCCGATTTCGGTCTTGTCTTCTGGATGTTCATCGCCTTTCTGGTATTATTCCTGATACTGGCAAAGTGGGGATGGCCCGTGATAATAAAAAGCATGAATTCACGTGCCGACCGCATAGACCAGGGAGTGGAATATGCACAGCAGGCCAAAGAACAGCTTGACAACGCACGCACAGATGCACAAAAGGTGATAGACGACGCCCAGAAGCAGCAGGCTGCCATCTTGCGTGACGCAGAGAAGATGAAAACACAAATCATAGACGAAGCCCGCAAAGAGGCTTCTTCAGAGGCTAAGAAGGTCATGGACGCCGCAAAGGTGTCCATCGACCAGAGCCGCAAGGAGGCTGAAAGACAGCTTCGTCAGGAAGTGGGCAAATTCTCTGTCGCCATTGCTGAGAAGCTTATCCGCCGCCAGATGGACAATGACAAAGAGCAGGAAGCTCTTGCCGACAAGCTCCTTGATGAGATAGAGAAGAACAAGAACTGAGAAAAACCACAGTTTGAGACATGGACAACGGCTTGATAGCAAAGCGGTATGCCAAAGCGCTCTATAAGCTTGCCAAGGAACATGGAAAAGCCGGGCAGCTTTATGAGGAGATGAAGACTGTGGCCCGCAGTTTCGCAGATAACCCTGCGTTGCAACGCACTCTCTCCAATCCTTACATCCCGGCAGCCGACAAGCAGAAACTGATGCAAGAGGCTGCGGGAAGCAAATGTGACGATGATTTCAAGTCATTCATCAAACTCATAATAGAGCATAACCGCGAAGAATACGCTCAGCGTATGGTATTGGCCTATTGCGACCTTTACCGGGAGGAAAACAATATCTCGCGTGTGAGGATATTGACGGCCAAGGCATTGCCAGAGAACCGCATGGATCGCATAAGGGAAATGGTAAAGACTTCTTTCCCCAACCGCACTTTCGAATTCTCGGAGGAAGTGGATCCGACACTCATAGGCGGATTCCAGGTGTATGTGGACAATGTGAAGATGGATGCTTCAATCAACAACGAATTACAACAATTACGCAATAACCTAATAAGTAGCGAATAAGATGCTGAATCCCAGCGAAATATCCGATATCCTGAAACAACAACTCGAAAACGTCAACAGCAAGGTAAAATTCGAGGAAGTAGGCACCGTGCTCGAAGTAGGCGACGGCGTAGCACATGTGTACGGACTTGAAAACGTACGCGCCAACGAGTTGGTGGAATTCGAGAACGGCGTGAAAGGTGTTGCCCTCAACCTTGAGGAGAGCAACGTAGGCGTCGTGCTCCTTAACAATATAAACTCGATCAGCGAGAACATGACAGTGCGCCGCACAGGGGAAATCGCCTCAATACCGGTAGGTGAAGGACTTCTTGGCCGTGTCATAAATATCCTTGGCGAGCCTATCGACGGCAAAGGACCCATAGACGGTGAGAAACTTCTCATGCCTCTGGAACGTAAGGCTCCCGGCGTAATCTTCCGTCAGCCGGTGAAACAGCCTCTCCAGACAGGTCTTAAGGCCATCGACTCCATGATTCCTATTGGCCGTGGACAGCGTGAGCTTATCATCGGTGACCGCCAGATCGGTAAGACAGCTATCGCCATAGATACAATCATTAACCAGAGGTCTAATTACGAGGCCGGGAAACCTGTATTCTGTATCTATGTGGCTATCGGACAGAAAGCATCCTCCATCGCCGCAACAGTGCATACTCTGGAGAAGTTTGGTGCAATGCCCTATACCGTGGTAGTTGCTGCTTCTGCATCCGATTCCGCTTCAATGCGTTATTACGCACCTTTTGCAGGAGTTGCAATTGGCGAGTACTTCCGTGATACCGGCCGTGACGCCCTTATAGTATATGATGACCTGTCGAAACAGGCTGTTGCATATCGTGAGATCTCACTTATCCTGAAACGTCCGTCAGGCCGTGAAGCATATCCCGGCGATATCTTCTATCTGCATAGCCGTCTGTTGGAACGTGCAGCCAAGATTATCGACAATCAGGAAGTGGCTTCAACCATGAATGACCTTCCCGAAGTGCTGAAACCTATAGTGAAGGGTGGCGGATCGCTTACTTCCAATCATCGAGACCCAGGCTGGCGACGTTTCGGCATATATCCCGACAAACGTTATCTCCATTACCGACGGTCAGATCTTCCTTGAAACAGCCCTCTTCAACCAGGGTATACGTCCTGCAGTCAACGTAGGTATCTCCGTGAGCCGTGTAGGTGGCAGCGCGCAGATCAAACCTATGAAGAAAGTTGCCGGTACACTGAAGATTGCCCAGGCACAATACCGTGAGCTGGAATCCTTCACCAAGTTCGGTGGCGACATCGACCCTGTAACCGCTGCTGTAATCGACCGAGGCCGTAAGAACCAGCAACTGCTGATTCAGCCGCAATATCATCCTTGGCCTGTTGAGAACGAGGTAGCAGTAATCTACTGTGGTGTGAACGGTCTGCTGAAAGATGTTCCCATGGATAAGGTAGAAGACTTCCAGCGTCAGTTCATACAGATTCTTGAGGCAAGCCACAAAGAAGATGTCCTTGCCAAGATCAAGGCAGGTCAGCTGACCGATGACGTAACTGCAATTCTTGAGCAGGTGGCGAAATCTGTTTCTGCTTCCTACAAGAACACTACAAAGAAAGTAAACTAACCCCAAGCATCAGAGGCTTAAATGGCGACACTGAGAGAATTAAAGACCCGCATCGGAACTGTAGCTTCGAGCGAGAAGCTGACAGGAGCGATGAAGATGATCTCGTCGGCGAAGGTACGCAAGAATGAGCATGAGCTGCGCCGTCTGCTTCCTTTCAAGGAGCAGATAATGCAGATAATGGGGCATTTGATGCGTGCCGGCGAGAACTATTCGTCGCCACTGACAGAGAGCCGGGAAGTTAAGCGTCTTGGAGTAGTAGTGTATGGCAGCGACGACGGACTGTGCGGTGCCTACAACGTAAACATATTCAAATACCTTCACGAACGGGTGCAGGGCTGGCGCTCATCCTATGGTCCGGAACTGGAGATAGAAATATACCCCGTAGGACGTAAGATGCGCCGAATAGTAGAGCGTTATGCCGAAGACACCCCCGGAGTGGAATGTGTAATCGTAGAAAGTGTGAACTCCAAAATGGCAGGTGACACGGTAAACGATTTCACACTGCGTCTGCAGAACGATTTCCAACAGAGAAGACTTGATTCCGTGGAAGTGGTATATATGAAGTTCTATACCATCGGA
Organism: uncultured Porphyromonadaceae bacterium; assembly: GCA_905212215.1. GTDB lineage: Bacteria > Bacteroidota > Bacteroidia > Bacteroidales > Muribaculaceae > Lepagella. The sequence goes on along the minus strand of CAJMDR010000004.1, from coordinate 3,336 downwards.
CGCCAACGTCCGCAGGCAGACCGTCTTTTCCCGGTACGCGGCGAAGATGTGGCAAAACAGGCAGAAGAGCAGAAGAAGGGATTACATTCCGACATCATGTATATCTTCGAACCGGATGCCAATAGTATCTTCGGACAGGTACTTCCAATGTTCGTGCTGTCGTTCATGCAGGAGGTTACCATAGAGAACAGGGCGTCGGAACAGGCAGCACGCATCATGGCGATGCAGGCCGCCAACGACAACGCCAAGAAACTTCAGGAAAGCCTCCAGCTCGAATATAACAAGCTACGTCAGCAAGGCATCACCACCGAGTTGCTCGACATTCTGGGCGGACAGGTGGAAAAATAAAGCTATCAGATTAACAATGAGCAGTATAAAAGAATATTTCCAGGGTTTTGGCAAGGGGCTCAAGAGCCTCGTGCAAGGCATGGAGGTAACAGGTAAAGAGCTCGTCACCAAGAAAGTGACGGAATGCTATCCTGAGAACCGTGCCACCCTGCAGATTCCGGACCGTTTCCGCGCCGAGCTCACCCTTAAGTATGACGAAGAGGGAAGGCATAAGTGCATCGGTTGCGGCATCTGCCAGATGAACTGTCCCAACGGCACCATCAAGCTCACTACGAAGATGGTAGACATGCCCGACGGCAAGAAGAAGCGTAAGTTGGACAAGTATATGTACGATCTCGGCTCGTGCACATTCTGCATGTTGTGTGTCACCACATGTCCGCAACATGCTCTTGAGTTCAGCAACGATTTCGAGCAGGCAGTATTCCAGCGCGACAGTTTGGTAAAGCAACTGAATTATCTTCCTGAGAAGGAGCTTGCTCCGGCACCCAAGCCGCAGGTAGACCCCGCGGTGATAGCAGCAGCCAAGGAGAAAGCGGCCCGCATCAAGGCAGAAAGGGAAGCAGCAGCCAAAGCGCAGGCAGAAGTCTCTCAAACCAAAACTGAAAACAATCAATAAGATATGGAAACTCCAGGATTTATCGTACTCTACTTTGTGGTGGCGATAGCAGTGATAGTCTTTTCCGTATTGACTGTCACCACACGTCGCATCCTGCGGGCAGCCACTTATCTGCTCTTTGTGCTCATCGGCACAGCGGTATTCTATTTCCAGTTAGGCTACCAGTTCCTGGGTGCGGTTCAGATTGCTGTCTATGCCGGCGGCATCATGGTGCTGTTTGTGTTTGCCATCTTACTTACGAGCAAGCCGGCTGACAAAGCCCCTGAGGTAACACACCATCGCAAGGCCATAGGCATTACCTGTTCCGTAATAGGCACTATCGTGCTGCTGTATGCACTGTTCACCATGCCTATGCTTGACCAGCAGACAACGTTGGCAAGCATCTGTCAGAATCCGGTAGACATGCACACCTTAGGCCATGCCATGGTAGGAACGGAGAAATATCAGTATCTGCTGCCCTTCGAGGCTGTCAGCATTCTGTTGCTGGCCTGCATCATTGGTGGCGTAACAGTAGCACGTAAAAAATAAGTATCGACCATGGAAATGACAATGTTGTGGTACTTGGTGCCGAGTGTGATAATGTTCGTGTGCGGAGTTTTCGGCTTCGTTACCCGCCGCAACCTTATCGCCATGCTGATATCGCTTGAGCTGATGCTCAACTCGGTGGACTTGAATTTTGTAGTGTTCAACCGTTTCCTGTATCCGGAGCAGATGGAGGGCATGGTCTTTACCCTGTTCGCCATTGCCATAGCAGCTGCGGAAACAGCGGTTGCCATAGCAATTATAATTAACATTTACCGTGCCGTGGGCAACACCAATGTGCGGGAAATAAATAAACTGAAATTCTAAACGGCCATGGAAATCACATTACCAATCCTGATATTGGCCATTCCTCTGTTCAACTTCCTCTTGCTGGGACTGACAGGAATGAAGATGAGCCACAAGATGGCCGGCATCATAGGTATATTGGCTATGGGTGTCACAACCGTTATAGCCTATACCGTAGCCTTTACATATTTCTTCAGCGGACAGCCTGAGTTCATCGCTGACGGAGTAAGGCAGATTTACACTGTATTCAATTTTGAGTGGCTTGCCTTCACCGACAAGCTGGTAGTGCATCTCGGATTCCTTCTTGATCCCATCGCAGCCATGATGCTTGTGGTAATCACCACAATATCCTTCATGGTACACCTCTATTCCTGGGGATATATGGAAGGCGAGAAAGGATTCCAGCGTTACTACGCTTTCCTGTCACTCTTCAGCTTCTCGATGCTCGGTCTGGTAGTAGCAACCAACATTTTCCAGATGTATATCTTCTGGGAACTCGTGGGTGTCAGCTCATATCTGCTCATCGGTTTCTATTATAAACTCCCGAGTGCAGTCAGCGCTTCCAAAAAGGCGTTCATCGTTACCCGTTTCGCAGACCTCGGTTTCCTCATCGGTATCCTGGTGCTGAGCTATTACACCAACACCTTCAACTTCGAGACTATGGTGCACAACCCCACACAGGTACTTGCTGATGCAGGCGGTGCTACATTCATGGGTGCTTCAGTCATAACATGGGCAATGGTACTCATCTTTGTAGGCGGTATGGGTAAATCGGCAATGATGCCACTCCATATCTGGCTGCCCGATGCCATGGAAGGTCCTACTCCCGTGTCGGCCCTCATCCACGCTGCAACAATGGTTGTAGCAGGCGTATATTTGGTAGCACGTATGTTCCCTGTATACTGTGTGGTAGACGCATCGCTGACCTTCGTTACTTGTGTAGGCGCAATAACCGCTTTCTACGCTGCTGCCGTGGCATGCGCACAGATAGACATCAAGCGTATTCTCGCTTTCTCTACTATCTCGCAGATTGCGTTCATGATGGTAGCGCTCGGTGTTGCATCGACAAGTGAAGTAAACGGACATTACGGAGGCCTCGGCTACATGGCCAGCATGTTCCACCTCTTTACTCACGCCATGTTCAAGGCACTGCTCTTCCTTGGCGCCGGTGCTCTGATACATGCAGTTCACAGCAATAACTATACTGCAATGGGCGGCATGGCAAAATATATGCCTATCTGCCATATCACCTTCCTCATCGGCTGTCTTTCCATCGCAGGCATACCTCCCTTCTCGGGCTTCTTCTCTAAGGATGAGATGCTGGCAGCCATGTTCAACCGCAGCTGGCTGTGGGGCGCATGGATGACTATGGTGGCAGGCATGACCGCTTTCTACATGTTCCGCATGTACTTTCTCGTATTCTGGTGGAAAGAGAATCCTCATTACAAGGAGCATCGTCCGCATGACGCACCCTGGCAGATGTCTCTCCCGCTGATTATACTTGCCGCTATCAGCTGCGTAGCCGGTTTCATTCCCTTCGGAGA
>CAJMDR010000003.1 GCA_905212215.1 uncultured Porphyromonadaceae bacterium | reverse complement strand
GGATATGGCGTTGTCGCCGCCATAGCGCAGCAATGATGTGTTGACAATTGCGTTGATTACGGAGCCGGCCACGTTGATTAGGAACGGTGCCATGCCTATGTAAAGCACTGAACGGATTACCGGCCACACGAAATGGAATGTGCCGCGCTTGAAATGGAGCGTTGACTTCTTCTTGAAGAAGTGCGCCATGACGAAGAAGGCGGTTACGAGCATTGAAATGTCAGTGGCGATTGCCGCACCGCGTATTCCCCATTTGAAGACGAACAGGAACAGAGGCGCCAAAATAAGGTTCAGCCCAGCTCCAATGAGGTTGGTGGCCATGGCGCGACCGGGGTATCCGGTGGCCCTCATGACGTTGTTGTAGCTGAAAGTGAGGTTCATGAGCACCATGCCGGGAAGAACCCAGAGCAGGAACTCGCGGGCATATGGCAATGAATTGGGCGAGGCTCCGAAGAGATGCAGGATGGGATTGAGCCAGATGGCAAAGGCCGTCATGTAGCAGACGCCAATGATGATTGTCAGCAATACCGAGTTGCCTAAGATAAGCTCGGCCTGTTTCTTGTCGTTCTGACCCATGACAATGCTCACTCTTGTTGCGGCGCCAGCACCGATGAGCATGCCGAGGGCGGTGGCGAGGTTCATGACGGGGAAGGTGACGGCAATACCGGCCACTACATTTGGGTCGTCAATGGCATGTCCTATCACCACCGAGTCTATGATGTTGTAGAGCGCCATCACCACCGTTCCCACAATAGCGGGAAGGGAGTAACGCAGCAACAGTTTGCCGACCGGGGCGGTGGCAAGTTCCCGCAATCGGGTCATGGATTCCCCGGAATCGCGGCTTTCTGTGGCGATGGTCTTCTCTGCGCTCATCTTTTTCTTTTAAGTTACCCTGTTATAACGGCATATGCCAGCCCTTGTATTCGCCGTAAGGGGATTTGGGGCAGCGCGAAGAGGTGAGGGAGGATATTGAGGAGGATTTATGTCCGCAATAACGGCATGAATAGCTTGAGGCGGCAGCGCCTTCATAAGGTGAGTGCCAGCCTTTGTAAGCTCCGTAAGGAGACTTGGCACAGCGTGAAGAAGTAAGCGAAGAGATTGAAGAGGACCTGTGCCCGCAATAGACGCAGAAGTACTGGCTTTGGTCAGGCCCGGCATAAGGAACATGCCAGCCTTTATAAGCTCCTTCGGGTGATTTGGCACAACGGGAGGAGGTCAGCGACGATACGCTGCTCGATTTATGTCCGCAGTAACGGCAGTAGACTGTTGCGGCTGCCATGGTAAGAACCATGCAGGCCAGACATACCACCATAAAAAATCTTTTATTTTTCATCTCTTTCAACAGCTGCGTTTTTCCATTGCAAATTTAGATAAAAATCGCCGGATATGCAAGTGAGTTGATGAGTGGGAACTGCCATTGCTCTCAAAGTTGCCCTTAAGCTCGGGTGAATTCCTTAATCTCCTTAACTGCCTTAAATTCCTTAATCCCCTTAAAAACAAAAAGTCAAGGGAGTGTGGCAAAATGATTTGTTACACTCCCTGACGCTTTTGCTGTAATATTTGGCTAAATCGTTGCTGTCAGATTATTTGACCATGATTTTGCGTGAGGCTTTTCCTCGGCGTTCTATGTAGATGCCTTTTGCGGTGGGCATGGTGTTGCCGATGCTCAGACCCGATAAGGTGTAGTATTCCGGAATGATGTTTGCGTTATCGCTATTGTCAACCATGGCGACTCCTGCATGGCTGGAGATATAGAAGGCGGGAGCTATTACCTGTGTCTGGAAGTTCCCGTCGGCATCCTCTACGCGGATACGGAGGTCGTACCAGGAATTGTCGGCCTTAGTCTTGACATTGCTCATGTCACAGGAATAGTAGTTGCCATATCCGATGAATCCGGAATATTCAGCATTATATACTGCGGGGAGGGCGGTAAAGGCATCGGTGCCGGAAAGAGCATATTCAACAGTGACTTTGGCAGGAGCATAGGTGTCGAGGTAACCGTTTCTGCCATTGTCGATCTTGACATACTTGAAGGCTCCGGCAGTGAGTTCGAGTTTCCCGGAGGGGTCAGGAAGAGTGTCGGTTACTCTGCTGTCGCGGTCAATGATGGAGAGGCTGCTTACAGAGGGTATGGTATTGTTGCCTTTGCCGATAGTGAAGTCGCATACTCCGGAGCATTTACCCGGTTTGGAACCACCTATGAGCACATTCTCGGTGCTGATTTCGATAGTGTAGTGGGCATCTTTCCAGTCCATGCCGGGAGTGAAGCTGTTGCGGTCTTTGCAAACCACCACGGAGTCCTGGATGACTTTGATATTGCTGGTCTCGTGAAGGCCGTCGGCCACTCCGGTAGGCTGACGTACATTGCCAAGGCGGAAGGCGTCGATATACATATCCTCACCATGACGTCCGCTGAAAGTATAGTCGAAAGAATTTTTGTTGGTGGGACGGTAGTTCTGGAAGGGGAAAGCCGTCAGCACAGGGGTGCAGTCGGCGAGCCGTACATCCTGAGCCGGACGGACGAAGCGGGGATAACCCCAGGAATGCATAACGCCCAGCGAATCAGAATAATGCGGCTGCATGAGCGTGCGGATGCCTACGGTCTTGAGTTCGTTGCCATCGAGGCGATAGAAAAGCGAAGATACTCGGGCGTTCTGACCATAACAGTTACCGCTAAGCGAACCCCATATCTCGAAAGGTCCGTTGTAGTTCTCAGGCACATACATCTCGAAATTGTTGGCGGGACAGTCGAAGTTCCAGGGACTTGTGGTGACGGAAGCCATCCATTTGCCGCCAATGTAGACCAAGAAACTTGATGCGGCTTTGTTGTTGACCTTGTTGAGCTTCTTGAGGTTGGCGAGGAACTGAGTGTAGAAGGGCGTAGGCTGGAAGGAGGCTTCTGCCCTGTGCCAGCAACTTTGGGTAGTAGCAGGCTTGACGGAATTCTTTGAGAAGTCTATGGGCTGGATCAGCGCCACATTTCCTTTCAGTGTGGTGATGATGGAGATGAGGGTGGCCGAGAGCCTGGAACTCATCACGTTGGTGTGAATGGCGGTGCATACGGTCATGGCTGCGAAGTTGGAGTGCATCATGACCTGCGTTGCGCCCAAGTGGAGTACGAACAGCTCCATGGAGGAGCCTATGTTGCCGTTGTCGGTGGTGCCGGCTTCCGGCCAGATGAGCTGTTCGCCGGATTTGTTGGTGCGGCTTACGGCGATGTTGTGGGTGAAGGTGCTGATGTCGAAGGTTACGGTCTTGTCACCGCTGACCAGTTCGTTCTCTATGGTGCCGTAGTAGTAATCGGCGGAATCATAGCCTTTGGCAAGATACACTACTGTGTATTTGCCCTGAGGCACACTGACGGAATAGCCGTTGTCGCCCTCGGAGGCAGGATAGGGTGTGCCATCTTCCGCCACCAGACCGATGGCATAGATTTCTGAGATGTCGCTGCTGTTGGTACTCTTTACAGTTACGGTAGCGCTGGAAGCATAAGTCTGGGCCTCTGTTGTTTTTTCGCCCCACCGGGTCTGTACGGGAATCTCTGTGTCGGTGGCTACGTGTGCCGACATTGTCAGCGAAGCCAGAAGGCACGTCGTGATAAGTAAATGGTTTCTCATACTCGGTTGTAGTTTTGGTTAAAAACGCTGGAAGGAGGTTAGATTTGGTGAACCTTATTTTCCATGTGCAAAAGTAGCGTCATGAGGTCGTTTCAAGTGGATTTTTCGGTGGACAATAGGTGGACAGTCCACTAAAATTTGCATATTGGTGGACTTTTAGCTACTTTAGCGCCATGAAACGACTCCCATCGCTCCTCAGCCTGCTGCTTTTAGCGGTATTGTTATCCTGCCATCGTAAAGCTACGGTGGACGGGTATCCCTTCAGCCCTGCCACCGGAAATGACGTTTTTGACTCTATAACCGCACAAGTTTGGCATGGTTTTGACAACGATGAACCGGAAGAGAGGCTCGCTCCATTAGTGGACAAAGCTGACTCCGTCAGCAGACTATTTCCCTCCGACAGACTGATGCGCGCCAGAGTGTGTATGATGCGCGGCGATGTGTCGTTTCGCCTCAACAATAATCAACGCAGCCATCGTTTCTACGGCAGAGCAGTTAGTCTGCTGGACTCTGCAACTTATCCACACGATTATAATAAAGCAAAGTTGTGTTATTCACTCGGCATGGAGGATTTCGAGAAGAAATATGAAACGGTTAACGTGGCGCTACGCTATTTCGAGAATGTGGGCGATTCACTGAACACGGCGTTGGTATTGCGTTTCATGCTTAATCTGCAACACAATATTGTTGAGAGGGTAGGCGGACATGAAATGGCACTCCGCGCCGAGAGAATTTATGAGTCATTAGGACTGCATAAGGTGGCACGCTGCAACAGAATAAACATAGCTCTGACATCGCCCGACAGCCTTCGTGCAGTATCTATGACTGCATTGCTGAATGATCCTGTGGTGTGCCGTGACCCCGCGAGAGAATTCAATCTGTTGGTGAACTGCTGCATCTACACCGACTCGATTGAATACCTCGACCGGGCGGAAAAGCTTAGGGCACGCTATCCGAGACTTCGGTCCAAGACTTTCATAAGTGTGCTCCAGGCTGACCACGAGATGCGCTACGGCGACCTGCACAAGGCATTGCCGTTGGCGTTGCTGGCGAAGAAAGAGAGCGACAGCACTGCCAACTTGCTTAACCAGGTTTACAGCCTTGATATGCTGGCCCAGATTTATGAAGGTCTCGGCATGAGCGACAGCGCATTGGTCTGCTATCGGCTATATGTGCAGTTCAGGGACAGCATCAACGTGGAGTCGCAGCGCAACCGTATCAGCACCTCGAACATACAGAACAAGCTGGAGAGGGAAAAGCAGGAAGCGGAATACAAGATAGAGTCTATGCGTCTGTGGATAGTATTCGCCGTCGCTGTGTTGCTGATATTGTGTCTCGCCGTTATGCTTATAGTTCATAGGCGCATGTCGCGGCGCAGGCTGGAACGCCTTGCCAGAGAGTCGGAACTTCGTCACTCCAAGGCTCGCTTGGCGGCAAGAGCTGCTGTGATTAAGGAGGAAGACCAAATGCTGAAGAGCATCCGTGAGGCGGTGCAAAACAAGAACGAACGCAACGAATTAGTGACGGATATAGAGAAGATTCTCAAGCTTCGTGAGATGGCCAAGCGCGAGGGCGACAACTACGTGCTTGTAGCCGATGAGGTTAATCCGGATTTCAAGAAGCGGTTGCGCGAGGAATGTCCCGGCATCACCGAGTCGCAGATGGCGTTGGCGTCGTATATTGCGGCCGGAATGACGAACCAGCAGATAGCACGTATACAGAACATCAGCTATGACTCGGTAAAGAAAGCCCGTTACCGGTTGCGCCGACGACTGAACCTGGCCACTACCGACTCTCTTGAAGAACGGCTCCGCAGTATGATGTAAAAGCAATGTTGATTGGATTAATCGGACGAATCAGACTTATCGGACATATCAGACATGTCAGACTAATGAGACATATCAGCTTAATTATAAGCTTATCGGAGTTTAGTCTTTGGGAACCCGTGGGACCCTTTTTTGGATGTTTAACTGTTAATAATGGTTAAATATAGGGCGGTTTTAGGTCAAACTCTTGCAGGGTATGAAAAAAGGCATTACCTTTGCATCGCAATTCAGAGGAACACCCTTTGATAGCACAAAAAGATGACTCCGTGGCTCAGTTGGTAGAGCAAATGACTCTTAATCATTGGGTCGTGGGTTCGAGCCCCACCGGGGTCACTAAAGGGTCTATCAGACCGACGAATTCCTCTGAAAATCATTGATTTTCAGAGGTTTTTCTTTTTACCCCTATCCCCAATCGGCGCAGAATATTGAAACTGCGGGTGTGCAAGAAGGTGGCAATAAAAATTGCACCTTGTTTTGCCACCTCGAAAGGTTCTATTTCATTATTTTTCAAAGATATACGAAGAATAAAGCCATTGGGCATCTGCCACCTCGCAAGGTGGTTGCAGGTGGCAAAGGGTAGTCCTGAACTTCAGTGGATACAGGCTGATGAAGCCTCCTTAAAACACCGTTGCCGCCATTTTTAGCGACCGACATAGTTAAAAATTGTTATGCAAAGGTGGCAATTTGAGGTGGCAATTCAACATTATTCGTTGAATTGGTCGTTTTGCCACCTCGCAAACCCGGATATTTCATTTGTCCTTCGGATGTGCAGTTTGTGTACCCGAGAAAAAATTTGTATCTTTAGTTTAACCATTAAAGCCACAAGTCAAATGAAATTATCCAACGAGAGCTACTTCTCACTGAACTTCATGGTCAGGAGAAGCCGCCCCAACAAAGAGGGCGAATTTCCCATTCTGCTGCGAATAACGATGAATGGGCAACGTGCGGAGGTATATACCAACAGGTATGTAGCTCCCAACAACTGGGATGCGTCCAAAGGTCAGTCGAAAGGCAAGACCAAGAAGGACCTTGAACTGAACCGCTATCTTGATACCATCAGAACCAAGATATGCGAAATCCACAACCAGCTCGTCATGCGCGATGAGATGGTCAATCCCGACACTCTGAAAAAGGCATTTCTCGGCAAGTTGCAAAAGCCGACGATGCTCTGCGAAGCGTTCCGCGAACTCAACAAGAAGGTAAAGGACCGCAACGAGCGTGGCGACATCTGCGAGGGTACGCGCCTGCGTTGGGAACGATGCGTCAAGTATCTGGAGGAATTTCTCATCGACAAGCACGATGTGAAAGATATTCCGATGAATAAACTGACATCCGGAATGGTTGACGACTTCGAGCATTTCCTGCGCATAAAGAAGGGATGCGCCAATAACGCCGCTGTCCGTTATATCCGCTATCTCAAAAGCGTTATACGCACCGGTATCGCAAACAAATGGATTGAAGATGATCCATTCGTGGGCAAACGCTATGTCCGCACCAAGCCTAAGCGAGAGAAGCTCACGGAAGCTGAACTCCAGCGCATCATAGAGCTTGACCTCAGCGAACTGCCGCGCCTCGACCTCGTGCGTGACACTTTCGTGTTCTGCTGCTTTACCGGGCTGGCTTTCGCTGACATATCTACTCTCAAGCGTGAACACGTCGTCACCGATGACAAGGGCGAGATGTGGATACGCAAGGCTCGCGAGAAAACGGATGAAATGAGCGTAATCCCCATGCTGGAGATACCGCGCAGACTGATGGAGAAATACCGCAGTCACCCACGGGTTGTGGAAAAGGACGCCGTCATACCGGTTATCTCAAACCAGCGTATGAATTCGTACCTTGATGAGATAGCAAGCAAAGCGGAGATCAAGAAGCACCTGACGACACATATAGCCCGCCACACCTTCGCCACAATGTCACTCAACAATCATGTGCCTATCGAGACAGTATCGAAGATGCTGGGGCATAAAGACATTGCCACAACTCAGATATACGCAACCATGCTTGATCAGACGGTATCCGAGGATATGGGCCGTATGAGAGACAAGTTCGACAGTCTGAAAGTTGACATCAAACCGTTGCCGGAGAAACCGACGACATTTGAGCGTCCGCCTCAGCCTAAGCGCGGACGACCTAAAAAGACGAAATAATCCACCGCTAAATGAAAGAGCGACAATAGAGTATTTTTACTCCGTTGTCGCTCTTCAAATGTTTAATCGTAATATGCCGGATGAAAATTATCGTCAAGCATCTGCTGTATTTCATGCTCCGGATAGAGGCATTTGCCACATATCATATAATACGAGAGTATTCCCCGGTCCCGGTAGTTCTGTACCGTGCGCCTCGTCACTTTGAGGCGTTCCGCGACTTCCTTGTCGTCAAGGAAACATATTCCTGCCAATACCGGATGGTGGCTGTCGCGGATTATACCGACTGCCTCAAATGCGTTCTGGGTTTGTGAGCGTGCCGCGATAATGCGGCTGTCAGATTTGGTGATTATCTCATTCCCCATAGGCAATTCGATTTGGCTTTATACCATATTTCTCCATGTAACGGATAAGCTCAGTTACAGGGTATCTGACGCTTCCGTCGTCGATTCTTATATAACCTATTTTACCGCTGTTGCGGAGGGATTGCAGTGTTGTGTTGCCTATATGGAGAAAATCGCAGACCTCGGCAGAAGTCATCAAATCAGCAGGTTCCTTGCGACGCAAGCGATTCGCCAATACTATGACCATATTGCATAGAAGCTCATGCTCGTCAAGGATGCAGTCAAGCGTTTCCTTCTCAATTAGTAATACTTCCATAAAGTGTGGGGATTTAGTGGTGGTGTGGATAAGAAGTGTAAAAAGGCAGCGGGTATCCCTCCCGCTGCCTCACCACTAAATCCACAATCAAAAATAAAATTTATGACTGCGATTCAGTGGCAAAGTTAACAATTTCTATCCGATTTTCAGCTATGGTAAGCCGGTTATTTTTGATAGAAATGCGATTTACAGCGGTTTGCAGCGGATTATTCTCCGGCTTCGGGGTTGATTGTCTCCACCATACACAGCAGAGAGTTGGAGAATCCTTCGATTACGGAGCGTCCCGTCTGGTCGCCTTCGTAGAGGTCGTTGGCCTCGAACTGCCATGTGAGCAGCATTTCGGCGAACTCCCGTCCGGCAAACTCGTCATAGACATACTGGCCTTCGGGCGAGAGATACACTTCATCGCCGTCAAGGGTGATGAGCCCCTTGCGTATGAGGCTGTCCAGTGCGCTGCCGTAGTCGCCTGTTTCCAGTGTGTACGGTACGTTGGTGTGCATCATTTCATCGACATACTCCGCCTTTGAGGTCACGGCGCACATCACATCGGTGAAGGCGTTGGATTCGGCGACAGGTGCATCGCAGGGATATACCGCCGCATCTGCGATTGTAACGCCGGTCTGGAACGAGCCGGTTTCGGTCACTTCATACGCCTCTCCGGTAAGTTCCCACTGGCGGTAGAACACGGCTTCGCCAATCTTGAACTCGACGGTGGCATACTTGCGGCTCGGCTGTTGCTCCACAACTGCCTTCATGCGGTTGAATATGAGCCAGTATAGCTGCTTCTCCTTTTCGGGCAGGTCTTGGTCTATTGCGCGGAGAGTGATTATCGCGTGGTGGTCGATGGTCGCGTCGTTCTCGCCCCAGCGGTATCCGGGGGTGTCGGGGAAGACCGTCTGTATATGCCCGCGCAGTTTTTCGGGCAGATGTGAGCAACGTGTCAGGGGCGACGAGATAAGACCCTTGTCATAGAGGCTCTGTGCCAGTCTGAGAGTCTGGGCCGGCATGAAGCCGAGATTGTTGAAGGCATCCATCTGGAGCGTCAGCAGAGTGTGGAAGCGGAGATTGAAACGGTCGGTCTCGTCAACCGTCAGTGTGGCGGATACCGTTTCGCCGACAGGGATTTCGTCGGCAACTTCAAGAGCGTCTTCCTCGGCCTCCCAGACGGCTTCGGATTCAAATCCTTCGCCGCCATTGACATTGACGCGGATTGAATGTCCGTCAGGGATACCGTTGAAACTGTCGAAACGGCCGGTAAGGTCGCCGACATAGTCAAGGGCGATTGCCTCCTGACGGGTGAGGTCGTATTCGGGCAGTCCGATATGGAGAAATGTCTGGTTGATGTTGTATGTGAACATCAGGTCCATACCCTTCGATACAAGTCCGGTCTGTGCGAGGCGGTGCAGGTGTCGCCCGGACTCGCGGAAGTGGAAAGCTCCGCGTATGGCGCCGTAGCTGAGGCGCGTGAGCCACATACGGCTGCGGGGGCAACCGACACGGAAGTGGCGGCAGATGTTGAAGAAGCGTGCCTGTGCGTCGGCTCCACCGTCGGAAGCGAATACCACCTCCCCGGCTTCACGGAACAGGGGCTTGAGCTGTCGCTCCAGTTCTTTCATCGTGACAGACATTTTGAATCTGTCAGGAACGAAGGGATATTCTCCATCTGCCAGTTCGCACAGCGGAGTCTGGCGTATGAAACGGGGCGGGATGTTGGCGACGGTGACGGTGTCGGATGTGTAGATGCCGTTGGCAGCTTCGGTGTTCGCGCCCAGAGAAAGGGCGACGGTCTTGGTGGCGAGAATGTTCTCGCAGATAATAAGAATCATAAATTTATGTGGGTTTAGGGGTGATTTTATGAAAGTCACGGGGAAGGTCGCCCATCCCCGTGACTTGGGGATAGTTGTGTTTGGGTTGACACGGTTGGCCGCAGGTTGGGATACTTATAGCTTTGGTGTGGACATAGTGGTTGGAATCGCGGCTATGCGGCGGCAATCATGTCGGGTGAATCGCAGTATAAAACTGATTGTGGAATATGTGCGGTGAGTGGCGGTCAAGGCTTGGGGCCTTTGGGCTTTCGCTGCTGCCTCTGCTGGTTTTCGTCCTTCGGGGTGGTCTGCCCGCGCTGGAGTGGCTCCTGCACGTTCTTGATCGCCTCGTTGGTCGCTCCGTTGTTGTTCACGGCATACTGGGTCTTGCTTTCCTCGGCGATGCCCACGACCTTGTCGCGGTCGGGATATACCCGCGTGGTCTCAGGCTGGCGTTTTTCGGGATTGTACTGGAAATAGACGGTGCAGTCGTTGCCGAATTTGTCCTTGGTCTCGCCTACGAGGACTTTCTTGCCTGCGAGGTAATCGGCCTGTTGCTGTTCGTTCAGCGGCAGCTTGCACCAGTGTTCGAGTCGCTTGACGGAGCCGTCGGGATTGTGCCATGAATCACGGACTTGCTGTTGCTGAGAACTGTTCTGCTCCTGCTTCTGGCGGTAAACATCGGAATTGACGAACACGATGTCGCGTTTCGCTGCGTTGTATTGCAGGTCGGCTGTGAATTTGGCGCCGTTGGGGAGTTCCACATGCTGCTCGCGTATCATGCCGCCGTTTTTGAGTATGCCGATGGCCTGCATATCGAGGCTGATGTTGGCGACTTTGGGCTTGATGTAGATTTTATCTACCGGCACGGCCTCTATCTCGTTGGTGAGCCTGTCTATGCTCACGAGGCATTTTTTCATTTCCCCGGTCTTGGGGTCGGCGAGTTCAACTGCTTTGCCGAGGTTACCGGTCTTGCGGAGTTCCGCCTTGTCCTCCTTTGTGAATGTATAGCCCTTGAATTCCTGATCGAGCTGCGGCTCATTGCGGATGAAGTGAGGCACGAGTGAATATGAGCCGTCGGGATTGGTGCGGAACGAGAGTTTGGCCTGAAGAGAGAATGTCTCGTCGCCGAAACGGGGCGTGACTGTGAACAGCTGCGGCGACTTGTGGTTATATACCATCTGGTCGAGTGCCCCTGATTTTTCAAGGTCGTCGCGCTTTATGCCCCACTGCTGTTCTATTTTGACCCAGTCTATGCTGTCGCGGTCGATGGGCGGCTGCTTTACACCGGTCGTTTCCGGCTGCTGAGGCTGTTGAGTCTGAGACGGGGCCTGTTCCTGCTTCTCTGCCTGTGCGGGGGCTTTCAGTTCCACCTCGTAAGGCTTGAGCATTTCGGCATTGTCGCCGGGATTCTTGATGATGTCCGCCATTGCGGGGCCTACAAGCTCGTATTTGTCTTCCTGCAATCTGAAGAAGCTGAACAGCGTGGGGTTCCTGGCCTGCCGCATGAAATTCGACATGAACGCCTCGAGGGGGTTCTGCCCTTTGTTGAACTTTATCAGTTCGCTTAATGGCGTCGATTTGACATCCGCCATTTTGGGAGTGCCGTCGGGATTCTGCCCTACGACTGCTCCCACCTGCCCGCTTGTGTTGTCGCGGGCGATCAGCACTTCCTGCTGGTCGGGAGTTTGGTCCATAATGAATTATGATTTAGTGGTGGTGTGGTTTCCGCCGTTGGTTGATTTCTTCTTCACAGTCTTATAGTCTGGATGGGACGAACTGATGAAGGAGTTTTCGAGAAACCTGTCGAGGTCGCATTGAAGTACAAACTTGATATTGCCCTCTATGCTCTCGTAAACCTTGATTTTTCCTGCGTCGCGGTAGCGTCTTATTGTTTTCTCGCTGACATCAAGCCCGGTTACGATGTCTTCGAGAAGGATAATCGGCTCTCCGTGAAAGTATAATCGCGGTCGGTTTCCCGTCGGGTACTGGCCGGGACTTCTGGCGCGCTGCTCCACAAGCGAAACGTATGCGTTTACGGCGGTCTTGAAGTCGGCCTCTTGCGTGTCTGTCTGTCGCATAGGCTCAGTCTGTGGCTATGTCTGTTTTGCGGAGTGCCGGGACATCGAACCCGATAACAGGGCCGAGTATCTTTGCGGCGGCGATGAGAAACATCGAGCCTAACATCCATGCCTTCGCTTCGTCAGGCATTCCGGCAAGCGGATTGAAGCCGGACTTGCGGTTTGCTGACTTGCGCCCGTTGATGCGCTTTCTCTGTTTGGGCTTCCTGCTGAAGCCTGCGGCGTTTGGGGGAGTTGTTGCTTCCATACGGTTATATGTGTTTTGAGTTAGACTTGTCGAGGATTGCGCCTCGTTTGCAATTATAACCGAATGGATTTCAGAAACGGCGATTTAAGGAGTGTTAAAGTCGTAATGCGCTGAGATAATGGAGATTTCAGTGATAGAATAATTGTGATGTTAAATCTTGGGGGTTGGAGAACAACCAACAGTGTTTTTCCAAAGGTAAAGGATTTGAGTGTTGTCTGTAGATTAGATCTGGGCAAAAAATAGCGTATAACCTACGCTCACAATTGAAGGTTCTGGTATTGCCCATGACGAAAGCGGAAGCCATACGCTATGCGGTAAGCATAGCATAAGCGTCTCGCTAAGCTCGTCATTAATGAATTTACCAGATTCTCAATTGAACTTATGCGATAACTTATGTTATCTTATGTTTTGAAACGATTGACTCTTCAATCGCTATTCTTTGCTGTTTTGCGTTGCAAAGTTACGCATTTTTATCGAGGTAATCAAGCCTCAATTTCTCCGTGGGGATTGATATGGTGCTTTTTACGGAGCTGAATAAGTGTCTTTTCGGACACATTCAACAGTTTCGCGGCACCTCTCCATGTTCCGGCACGGATATAGGCCCTTATGATGCGGTCTTTCTCCGCTTTCGGATTTCGGTGGGTCAGGTCTTCGGCTGTTTCCGGCTGAATGTCGCTGAAAACGAGGTCATCGGCAGATATGATGTCGCCGTCGGCATGGAAGGCTGCCATTAGAATGGTATCTTTCAGTTCACGGATATTGCCGGGCCACGGATACAGTTTCAGAGCCTTTATAGCCGATGCGTCGAGCCGCTTTCTCACCTGAGATGTCTTATGCGCATATATGGCAAGAAGATAATCGGCAATGTCAGGAATATCCTCGGTCATCTCGCGCAACGGCGGCACGTTGATACCCGACTGACGCAACATATAGAAAAGATTGTCGCGGAAATCTTCCTCGGCAAGCATCTTCATCAGTGTGCCGTTGGCGGTGCATATCATCCTCACATCGGGATGTTCCTCCGAGAGAATGTGCAGGAATACCGATTGTTTCTCGAAATTGAGCAACTGGATGTTTTTCAAGATGATTGTACCTCCTGCGGCGTTCTGGAAATAGCTTTTGATGCGGTTATACATTTCGTTACGGTCTGATTTTGGGTCATGCAGACCTACAAGTTCAGCTCCGCCAGCTTCAATTACCGTTATCGGCTTCTGCGTCCGTGAGCTTTGGAGATAGATTTGCCGAGCAATCTGTTCCTTCCCCATACCGCTTTCTCCGAAGATGATGCAGTTGGCATTGGTCTGGGCGATGCGCTCGATAGCCTGCTCAATCTCCTTGAATTTCTCGCTCCGTCGGGGAATAAGAGCGTTGTCAAGCTGAATCACAACACTTTCCGGTTTGGCATACTTGCCCACGGTTTCAATGAGTTGTTTGTCGATAGCCGGACGCTGTATCACATCCACGGCACCGCCGTCGCGCATCACCGAGAGAAGATCCACGGCATTCATGTTATCCACAACGGCAATTACGGGGAATTTGTATCCCTCGCGCTTTTGCCAGTTGATTAACTCTTGCGCTGTGCCGTGGGCGAATTTCATCGCCGTTACCACGACCGCGCCGGGCGGCAGTTTCGCCACCTCTTCTTTTGCAGCCTCCATACTCTCGACAGCTATCGGCTCGTAGCCGGCCCGCGTGAGCAAGCTCGACATAAGCCGACGGTCAGAGTCGGAGGCATCAACGATAAGAACTTTGTTCATGTCTGTTGTTGATTGGGTTAAACATATTGTATTTCATTTTGGGTTTCTATTTCATCAATAGCCCCCGGCAACGATTGCCGAGGGCCGGAGGTTTGTATGAAAAGCTGTTTACGGGTTAGGGAATTGTAGAGAGGGAACCGGGAGGTCATTGCGCCGGATGAATTTCTTGATGTCATCGGGGACACCTTTCTGGTGTGGCTTCAGCCACATTTCCGTCGGTGTCAATTTTACGACGATATAATATTCCGTTGCATCCCATAAATCGTCACTGTCGGGAGCGTCATACCAAGTGAGTTCAAGACGCGGTTTTCCGTCTTCTTCATTCGCAGGATCTGAGACGTGCCATGTATATCGTTTATGGAAATCGGCTGCTCCGTCCGGCAAAAGGTAATACGTGATGAGTCCGCCCCACGACCATGTGTTTTCGCCGCCGGTAGTAAAACGGTAGATAAGCGGATTATCATAGCTCCCGTCCTCAACTAATTGCCATTGCCCTTTGATGAGTTTGGTATCAGGATAGTCAGGAGCATCATCATCGCAAGCACTTACCCAAAAGATAAGCAACGTGAATATCAGTAAGCCAACTTTTTTCATATAACTTTAAAATTCTTTAGTGTCATAGTATATCAGTTACTGCTAATGATAATTTCTTCTTAATATATTATGCGGATTAAGTTTGTTGAGATTGGGCTGTATATAATACCTCATTTGAGACAATCGACTGAATTGCACTGAGAAGGTTCTGTTGTCAGCACAAAATCTACAAGGTTAAACCTTATTTTATCAAAAAGCATTAACGTCTTTAATCCTAAATTGCAGTCATAACCATTAGGAGAGTCTTGCAATAACACAATTATATTGGGAATAACAACTGAATTGTTGCCAAGTGTGAGTTTCAGACCTGACATTTCATAACATTCTGACAAATGTACTCCACCAATACCTGCTGTACGGATAGTGTCCGTCTTAAAATTTGATGTAATAAAATCTTTGTTTCTATCATAGAAATTGCTTCCTAATGAACCAAAAGAAGCATCACCGGAATCAATGCACATCAGCATTGGATTATTGTGAATGACTCCATTTGTCAATAAATTCATTTGAGAGGAAAAACAAATATTTGAAGGAATGTCAGTTTTGCAGGGAGGATTTGCAGGGATGTAGATGTGTCTATCTACAAAATCAAGCGTCAAATCTTTAAGACAAAGCATCAGTTCACTACCTACCACAATATTGAAACAGTCCATAAACTTATCCGCTTCCTCGTTATTAGAAGTTATATCTATCACCAAAAACGGAACATCAGTAATACTTATGTTGCCTATTTTAAGCTCTTTGACTATTGCCAACTTCCCTGAAGCCTGCCCAATGCCTGTCACATTGCCACTATCATTAAGCGGAATGAGATTGAATTTTCGTGCTAATGAATCCGAAATGATATTCATAGCAGCTCCGGTATCAAAAGTTATATCTGTTTTCATTCCATTGATATAGGAATCAGTAAGGCGCATCAACACGGATTCGTGTCCTTCTTTACCGACAGAGGCTATCGTAAATGGAATATTCCCATTTTCAGACTCGAATTTTATTGTATATGGACTATAATGGGATAAGGCCGTGTACTGATTGATCTGCTGTTGAAATGTATTAATTGTCACGGAATCCAGATATTGCTTTGTGCTGTTAAGCACTGAGTTTATTACGGCTGCTGCCGTTGCATTATCCCCGGTTCTGCCTAAATCCATCGCAAACATCATTGCTGAATTCAGGATATTGTTCAAGTCAAGTTGAGATGCTTGATTATTGAATAATTCGGTAAATGCCGGTATAGAAACATCGGGACGATTAAGACGGTTGCCAATCAAGCATCTCGAATATACCTCAATAAAATCTGATATTGAGTCTTTGGGTGTTGCATTGTATATGGAGTCCAACGCAAACCAATCACAGGAATTCATTGCAGCTGCAAGTCGCTCGTCGTATGACTGAGCATTACTTGTCACTGAAGATAATGTTATCAAAAGAGAAAAAAGAACTTTTCGCATAATGTATTGTTGAAGAATAGTAATTAAAAATATCGGGCAACGCTCACACTTCCACGATTTTCGTGGAATCTTGTACCGTTAGTCATAAGATTTGTCATCCCTATTGTGCCGTCAATGTTAAAACTCCACATACCTGTAAAGAAAGCAACACCTATTTTCCAGCCACATTCAAAACGGCGTTGATTACCGAACTTTCCGAATAGTGATGTATCATCAATTCCCAACTTTTCCTTGTCATGTACCTTTATTGCCCCGGCAAAAGAATAGCTCATTTCCGGTCCAGTGAATGGAGCAATAGAAATTCGGTCGGTTAAGTAGATGCTATATCCTACGACTACCGGGATACGGATGCCAAACTTATATACTGTTGGATTGCTTTCTTCAAAATCTATTCCAGTAATTGTTACTCCTTTATATTTATAGGAGTAAGTGTCATAAAATAATGAAACGGCTGGCTCAAGATAGAATTTGTTTCTAAGAAAGATATTACAGACAGCGCCGAATGTTCCACCTGTACCATTGCGGAACATTCGATCATCTATCACATTGCCATGCACCTTTCCCGGCAGATTTACATCAAAGGCAGCACGAACACCCCATATAGGATTAGATTCTCCTGCTTCAATGATTTGAGCATTAATGCTCATAACACTGGATATGAGACAAGCTAATGTGCCGACTTTTCTCATTTTAAGTTATTTTTATGTTATTAATACCGTTAATATTGGTGTGGATTATTTCATAATAGCTGAAGATGCGCCTGATTGTTCTCCGACCTCGTTTCCCCGTTGTACCTTCTTTCCGTAACCGAAAGTGTATGTCACCGAAAGGTTCAAACGGCGATGAAAGTTGTTTCCATCAACGAATCGTGTTTCTGAATATAAAGGAGTTGACAACGTATTAGTAGCACAGAGCCAGTCATTGCGAAATAGATTCATCGCGCTTACCCTGATATTCCAGTTTGCCCGGCTCCATCCTGCGAGTATCTGGTAGAAATCACGGTCTTTATATATTACTCCACGATTGCCCTGCACTGTCAGGTTTCTTGTCTGATACGATGCCTGAAAGTAGAAATTACCAAGATAATAAGTAACCGATGCGTTGCAAGTGAACGGACTCCGTTTAATGTCAAATAATCCGGTCATACGATAGATTGAAATTGAGGGCGATGCCGCAAGCTGAAGATTGCCATTTAACAGCTTGTAATTAAACGACATTCCGATTTGAGTACGGTTATAGTCGCCGTCAGTTTCAAAAGTGCGAAGCAAAGCGCTCCCACCGTCGTATGGCTCGTAAACAGGCACATACAGGTTATATTCTCCGAAGTATTGGGCAAAAGCCGAAGCCGAGAATCTGTTAGACGGCATCCAGTTGTAAGACAGGTTGAATGTAACCTGTCGGGAAAGTCCGATTTCGGGATTGCCGGTATAGTACATCAGTTCGTTCTGTTGCAGTATATTCGGTGTTTTCTCGCTTGCACCGGGATAGTTCGCGCCGAAATGGAAGTATGCGCGGAAAGAATGTTTCTGTGAAGGAGAAAATCCGGCTGATACATTAGCGAGAGGATAGACCTCTGAAACGGACTGGTCGTTGATTTTGTTCTTCTCCCATTGCAGAGCCACATCAGCACTCACATTCCATTGATTGGTGGAGAACCTGTAACCGAGTGCGGCTCCGGCATAGGTGTCGAGGAAATCATTGTCGTAAGGAGATGTGCCTAAATAGCTCACATCATTGGATGTGGAACCGTAATAAGCGCGGAAGAAGCCGTTTTGTCTGTCTGTGAATATCTTGTAAAGAGTGGCGCTTCCTCTGAACTGCCATACATTTTCTTTGGAGTCGTTTACTATGGCATCGGTGGCTGAAGTCTGATAGCGGTAATTGTTGTTTGTGTGTCCGTAATTTATGCCGGGCGAAACGCTAAGATGGAAATTTCGGGGCAGAATGAAATAGTAATTGCCAGACCATATAATATAACGGCTGGTGTAAGGCTCGTATCTGCTATATGAGTAGTCTTCTGCCTGTCGGGGTACAAACGACAGCTTGCCGGATGTTTCAGCCGTCGGCGACTGATCGAAGTTAAAGCCGACAGTGTTTGCAATCTGCACTTTGTCGGAATCGTAAATGGCTCTGAACGTAACGGGGTACTGGTTATACCTGAAATGAGAGTTGTCGAATATTTCGTTTCGCGTAATAAGGTAAGGTTCGCCGGCGGCGTTTTCAAGGGTATAGTTCCCAATGGTTGACGTACCTGAATGTCTGATGTTGTGATTTGACGCACCTGCATATAAATCGTAGGTCATGCGCTTATATGCGAACTTTGAATATATTGAAGCACGGCTTGATAGTTTTCCCACAAGGAAATTTTCATTTACCGTCGCTTTGGTGTATCCGCCATATTCGTATTTCTGCATGATGAAATTGACTACAT
>CAJMDR010000002.1 GCA_905212215.1 uncultured Porphyromonadaceae bacterium | reverse complement strand
AGAACCTCACGTTCAAGACCGGCGGCGTCGATGCCTGCGACTGCGACAAAATCATGCAGCTCATCTCCGAAGGCAAAATCGACACAACCCATCTGATAACCCACCGCTACCCACTAAGCCGAATCCAGGAAGCCTACACCCTCTTCGCCAACCGCGCCGACAACGTCATCAAAACCGCCATCTCTCCCGATTGAAGAACATAATCGGGAACTTTATACATAGAAAGACAACGGCGTCTTGTTCGCAAACGAGACGCCGTCGAGAAGGTAAATACTTAGTCCGATTCAATCTGCTTTTGAATCTTGGCGCGTACCTCATCGAAAGACAGGGGTGTGAAGTTATTGTTGTCTACACCGACATCAAGCTGTGTCGGGAAAAGGTACTGAAGGCGTCCGGCGTCAATCCCGGTGTTCGATGGGCGGGTATGCACATGACCGAACAGTTGCCATACATCGTTATGATAGCCACCATCAAAGCACAGATAAGGAAAGTGATTCAGATAGATTTTCTTTTTGCCGACCTGAATGCACATTGACATTGCAACGTGCTCGAACCTGTCTATGAATCCTTGCCGGATATTCTTGAGGTCATGATTACCGAGAACGAGATAGATTCTGCCGTTTAGACGGTCAAGAATCTTATTCCACTCTTCAGCTCCACCGAGACAGAAGTCTCCGAGATGGAAGATTACATCATCAGGCCCAACCACATTGTTCCAGTTAATGATGATTGTTTCGTTCATCTGCCCTACAGTCTTGAAAGGGCGATTGCAATATCGCAGTATGTTGGTATGATTGAAATGTATATCGGAAGTGAAAAACAACCGGTCACCGTCAAATTTGAAATTCATTGTCATTTATTTCTATTACAGCATCCCGGCGGAAATCGGCCTGTTCACCATGAAAGGTGTAGCCAAGCTGATTGCAGATGCACCGAGTATTGCCTATGGCTTTATTTATGTTTCGATGCGAGTGGCCGTATATCCAGTATTCGATACGGCTACTGGCAATAAAGTCGCCAAGTTCGGATGTAAAGGCACCGTTTATCGGGCTACCCTTGAACTCGTCGGCCATGAGCTCGAAAGACGGCACATGGTGTGTGGCGACTATGATGTGCTTGGCCTGACTTTCCGCCACACTTCTCTCGATAAACTCACGACAACGCTCATGCTCCTGATTGAAACGCTGGGCCGAGAGACGGAACTGTCCGTTTCTGATACGATGAAAGTCAGTTACTCCGCATTCGGTCTGATACTCATCATAAGGATGAATCTTTGCCCAAAGAGTCGATGCGATGAGATCGATGTTGGGAGCCAACTGAATCACACAGTTATAGCAAGTTTTTACATTCGGACGTATTTCTTGCTGCCAGCCTTCGTGAAGGTCGTTGATGTCGAAACTCTTGTATAACTCGTGGTTGCCGGGAATTACGATAGTCTGATGGAAAGACTCTGCACACCAGTCCCAGAAGGGATGATGTGCGTAATTGTCATCTCCCAGATAGCCGATATCTCCGGCTAATAATAGAACATCGCCGACAGTTATAAGCGGATTCTCTTTCAGCCAACGGCTGTTTTCATGAAACTCCAAGTGGAGGTCAGATGCGTATTGTATTTTCATATTTCCTTATTGTTAAGTTGTTAAGCGAGAGGACTTACCTTCTCAAGCTTATTCCATTTAGTGTTTGCGACTATTTCCTTGATAACAACCTTGCCGACTTCGTCCGCATAAGGGAGTTTCATCTGGCTACCGATGTCATCGCCCTGCATATATCGATACGCATAAGGGGTAATCTCTACGTAGTCGGTTTCCTTCAAGATTCCGAGAATATGATCGACTTCTCCCAATTCAACCGAGATTCCGGCATCAGACAATCCTATGACAGCTCGAAAGCAATCATCAAGATTCCAATAGCTACCGGTGCCGACATAAAAATGCCATTGACCATTGGTATATGTAGGGTACAAGTGAACTCTCGCATACACCACATCAAAGCCGTGATAAGGTGAGACATCGGACTTCCATCTTCTGAAATCATCCTCAGAATCAAGATTATATTCTCTTGCCTCGTGCCCTTTGCTTGAATGCCTGAAGACTTCGACATCATCTCCCGACATCTTGCCATATACAGCTTCGTATGCTATACGCCAATAGTGCATATATCGTCTGAGGGTCATCTCGGAAAACTGCGTAGGCTCGACCTGATTCTCGTATAAGTTGATTACCCGAGGTATATCGATTCCGTCATAGCTATTGTCAGGAATCAAAGAGTTCAGGACTGATCTCTTTATCAACCCTTCTCTCCGGTAGTAACTCAAATATTTATCAACATACGAATTATATTGTTCGGGCGCAGACAAGATGTTGTCAACGAGTCCGGCAACATACTTCTCGATTTTTGAGAATATTCCGACGAGTTCATCCTCATAGAAACAATGGCGGGAATTACAATCATCCTTGTCACAAAATACATGATGGTCATAAGTGTCTCCGGTGATATAGAGATAATGGCGATTCTTATAGGTTGATACCGACAACCTATACCACTCCCATCTTTTACCCTTGACCTCAAACCAAAGAATTCTCCTCTCATCATCGCCCATAGGAGCCAGACGACTCATCGAGCCATGTATGCTGCGTATGATATCAGCACACTTCCCCGAAACGACGGTCACATCAAGACCGCGACTGTCGGGGAGGTAGAGGATGTCTGACTGAGTCAGAGCATTCTGGCGATATAATTTCTTTTGATCATTAAACTTCATTTTCATTCGGGTTATGCGTCATAAGACGCGATTATTGAAATGTGTGTCCGCAGCTAATCGCGATGGAGAAGGTTATATCGGTTTGGACACAAAAAAACGACTGTCGGGAAGCTTGGTAAGGACTTTCCGACAGTCGTTATATCTCAGTAGTCTGTATTTGTAGACTAACTTATATCAGTTGGATTACTGAAACGAAACGGTCGGACAGCTCCGCCATATGATGTGCCTGTTGTTGACGGCATAAGCACACATGCATTGTGTTCAAAGCCTTTTAAGCTTTGAATACCTTTGATGATTAGTATGTTGCAATGCTGTCTTGCCATTTGTTTCTTTTTTTGTGGCCGCAAAGTTAATACTTTTTCACAAATCCACCAAATAAATTTTTCACAAGCGACAGAAGTATGATATACTATACTTTATTCGACCGATTTCAATACCAACTATAATAGAATGGTCGAAAGTATGATTTATTATACTTCTATTTGGCAGTTTCAGAAATTCTCCTTATTTTTGCGAAAAAGTTTATTATGTCAGACTATGGAACTGATGGATATAATGAAACAGCGTAGGGAAACGCTTTCCCTCACCCAACAGGATCTTGCTGAAATGTCGCAAGTGGGTCTTGCTACAATCAAGGATATTGAGCGTGGCAAGGGTAATCCTGCACTTAGCACCGTGAAGAAAATTCTTGATGTTCTTGGCATTGAGATTGAATATAGTATAAGGCAGACCGTATGAAACAGCTTGAGATATATTTCAATGAAATAAAAGCCGGAATATTGACGGAGCGGCACCCGGGAATCGGATATTCTTTCCAATATTGTAAAGATTATCTTGACTCTCCTATGCCACCGATTTCCGCGACGTTACCCAAAAGAACAGATGCTTTTTATTCTGAGCACTTGTTCCCTTTCTTCTCTAATATGATTCCGGAGGGAGCAAACCGTCGTGTGATTTGCCGCTCATTGAAAATTGATGAACAGGATTTTTTCGGACTGCTTGAAGCGATGGCCGACAGAGATTTTATAGGAGCCGTTAATGTAAGGAGGATTACCAATGATTGGAATAAAGAACTGTCCTTCTTCTCTTGCTGAGGGATTTAACACTTATAGCCCGAAATACGCCAAATTACTATTTGGTAAAACAAAAGTGAATCCGGTACTTGGATTTGACATTGACGAGTTCCGGAATGTCGGCGAGATTGCGGATGCCATGCAACGCATATCGGTCTCCGGCGTTCAGGAAAAATTTCCGGCTATTATAAATGCAAATGCAATCAATATAGCAGGCGACAATGAGCGTTCGACACATATATTGAAACCTGCGCCGTGGGACAAGACTCTTCGTGACCGCAAGATGATTCCTGCCAACGAGCATCTTACGATGCAGATTGCCTCACAGATTTACGGAATACAGACCGCGGCTAATGGTCTTTGTTTTACGCCCAAAGGTCAGTCGGTATATATTACGCGCCGTTTCGACATCCTCCCTGACGGGTCAAAACTCCCAATGGAGGATTTCGCCTCGATAATAGGCAAGAATGAACAGACCGCCGGCCTTCAGTTCAAATACAACGGTTGCTATGAGGATATAGCCAAAGCAATCAGGGCAAATGTAGCCGCATGGATGGTTGATATGGAGAGATTCTTTGAACTTGTGCTTTTCAATTACATTTATGCGAATGGCGATGATCACCTTAAGAATTTCTCGCTGATTCTGACTGGGCACGATTACCGTCTGGCTCCTGCTTACGACCTTATCAATACCAGCCTGCATGTTAATGGAGATGACTTCGGCCTTGACGGTGGACTGGCATACGATATAGAAAAAAGCGACGTTTACGACAGAACCGGACACCCATGCCGCCTCGACTTTGAGAAATTCGGAGACAAAATTGGCCTGGTAAAAAAACGTATTGATAGAATCCTAAACAAATACACCGCTTTCCCTGAAGGTGCAAAGCGACTTGTTGACCATAGTTTTCTTACCGACAAACTGAAACGCAACTACATCCGTATTGTAAATGAACGGATAAGCCGTTTCAACAGATTATCAGAATAATATCAATTTAACTTATACCAAAATGTCAAAAGCAAAATTAAAAAAATATATGTCGACTCTATCAAAAGAACAGGTTGTTGACATAATGCTTCAGCTGTACGATGCGAGCAAGGAAGCGAGTGCATGGCTTGAGTTCTATATGGAACCCAATAGCGATGCCGAGCTTGAAAAATACAAGAAGACAATCCGCAATCAGTTCTTTGGTCGTAACGACTGGCCTAAAGATCCGAGTTTCAGAGAATGCAATAAACTGATAACCTCATTCAAGAAACTTGTACCTGACCCACATGCCATTGCGGACCTGATGCTCTACTATGTGGAACAAGGATGCAGCCTGACCGCACAATACGGCGATTACGACGATCCGTTTTATACCGCTCTTGAAAACAATTTCAACAAAGCGGTCAAATTCATATCTATCAACGGACTGATGCCCGAATACTCGCCACGCATGAAAAAGATGATTAAGTCTG
Source organism: uncultured Porphyromonadaceae bacterium (assembly GCA_905212215.1). Lineage (GTDB taxonomy): Bacteria > Bacteroidota > Bacteroidia > Bacteroidales > Muribaculaceae > Lepagella. The sequence goes on along the minus strand of CAJMDR010000002.1, from coordinate 16,369 downwards.
TGGAGTGTTGTGGATATGGCTTTCCGGATACATTGTGGGACATCTACTACGAATACGCAGAGGATTGATTAATTTCTTTTTTAAGGCTTGGATTCTTCAATCGAGTAGAACAAGAATTACACTTTTTCGACCGAATAACCATGCCTCCATTACACTTTTTCAAACGAATAACCGAGGGTGTGCTACACTTTTTCAAACGAATCGATAATGACCTCGTATCGGCCGTTTGCACATCTTAGTTAGAATCGCTATCTTTGCCGGTACAAAAACACAGGCCCGGGAGGGTCTGAAAATGCGATTTTCAGAAGGTAAAAACGGCGCATCTTCGGGCTTTTGTACCCGAAGATTTGCAATCCGTTGAGCGACAGAATGTTCTACGCACTGCATCGAAATATTGCCGAAGCCTCTTCGTACGTTTTGCTTTCCATTAGCTTTATCAGGGTGTCATGATTTGCCATATCATCCGTGATAAGCATCTTGCATTGAGGATTATGAAGCAATAAATCATACTCAAACGTTTTTCCCTCTATAGGATCTTGTGATGAGATTAAGATATTGGGGATTTGGGAAAACTCATTATCTGTACTCACAAATGGGTTTTGTGTGTAAGACCTTCTCCGTCCATATCTGCGTAATCTTCAAGTTCGTCTGCGTCCACCGGGATGAAAAGCTCTTTACCTTCTCGCCGAATTGCCGGGATTTCAACAGTCTCGGGCATATTGTCCTCGTTGATTTCGGCATATTCAAAAATTCCCTGTTTCCCATTTACATTAAGTATCGGTTCCTTGAATAGACGGGCATTGGCAAGATGAAGGTTATAGACAGGATGTTCCGGATCCTCAGAAAACCCTGCACAGTCGGAACAAATTGTGTCATTGACAGAGCAGCCGACAATATCCACCACGCCGATGATGGCACCTGTCGGCATATCTTCGATAAGAGGCACAATGCCTAAGGATTCCGCGTTCTCAACAATCAGTTGATACAACATGGGTAGGTCATCCAGTGAATCAAATTGTTTCTTCTTACCTGTGTGTATAAGAACACGCTGAGGGAAGTTCTTCAATCCCCAAGGGCGATTTTTTATATCTTTAATGCCTGCGGCTATGTATTGTGCCCACGGCTGTTGTATGGATAAGCATTTCATAATCAGTTCTTGTTAATCGTTAAACTCAGGAATCTGGTCAATGTCGAATCCTCCGTCAAGGACAAAGGCCCGGACATATTTAGTTGCCCTAATACCTACCATTGGCGGGGGCACAGGGGGGTCTTCGATATGCTCGATGAATGCTTTAGCTTGCTGACGGTCAAGAGTCTGCATAAGTGCGTCGAGTCGCCCGCCTCGGTTTATGTCTTCATCGGTTGGATGCTGACCTACCAGACTGCGTAGCATATTCTCATCTATGCCCATACTTCCGGCAAACCGATGGAGCAGGTCGTTATGGGCTTCCTCTCGGTATTCTACGATATAGTCCATAAGTGTCTTGTCCTGTTCCGGCTGAATGTTTCCACTCTGGACATCATGGAGGAATAACCCGGCATATTTCTGGTCTTCCACCGAAAGAGTAGCGAATGAGCGATGAAGCTCATCGCGTATTGGTGCCAGTATTGCCTCTTCTTCTTGATTGTAAAGTGCCGTTATATACTTCTCAAATCTGGAGTTCATATAATCAGCGTCAATTTTGCCCGTAGCTTGTTCCACAAGGTAGGTGTCAATCTCATAAGGCACATCATCGTCGCCTCCATCGCCGCTGCCTCGTTCAGCGAACAGCTCGCGGTAACGCTGGGCGAGAGTGTCATAAGTGTGTTCATCGAATTTGAGCGTCACGCTACGACGGCGAGGATTGTTCTCGTCAGGCTCAAAGAAGTAGCGTTTGCGGTTCCATACAAAGCCTTGAAGTCTTGCGGCTTCAAGATGAGCGTTGAGACCTCTCCATTTTTTGGCGAAACGCTGACGCACAGCTCGGTCTTCGGGCAAGGACGCAAAGTTGGATATGTCTGCTTGATTGAACATATACTCGATTTCGAGGAAATGAGCGTTCATCCCGTTCAAGTTATGTTCGAGTTTCTGCACAAAGAGTTCCAGAGGATTACCCTCCGCATATAGCTCAACAGCATCATCAATGTTCTTCTTCATTGTGTTGGTCTTCCGGTAGTAACGGATAATGCCGAAAGGTTTGTCCGGTCCGAAGATACGGTTGGTGCGCGAGAAGCCCTGAATAAGATTTTCGTAAGTGAGTATCTTATCCATATAGAGAGTATTGACCCACTTGCTGTCAAAGCCTGTAAGCATCTGGTCAACCACAATCATAATATCGAGCTGCTGCTCCCGTGTAATGCGATTGTGGGGCTTCTTGTGGCTCATGCGCTTTGACACATCTTTCTTGAAAGCCTGCCATGTCGGGATTGTGTAGTTCACCCCAAACATACGGTTGTAGTCTTCCAAAATTTCCACAAGTCCTTCTTCCTTGACTGTCGCACCGCCGTTGTTGTCGATTGACGGGTCGAAAATGGCTGTGATTTTCAGATCAGGCATTTCAGCCTTTATGAGCCTGTAATATTCAATAGCCTCCGGAATTGAGGAAGTGGCGAAGATGGCATGAAATTTTCTGCCGTGGCTGAGTGTGTCAAAGTTCTCTTTGATATCACTGACCACCGCTTTGCGGTGTGCCTCGGTCTGATAGATGCCGTTGCCAATCATTTCCTCGATTCCCATGACATAGCCTCCGGCTTCATCTATGTATGATGCCATAGGCACATCGTTCATGTAACGGTTATACACCGCCTCCCGCTGTTCGTTGCCCCATATCTCTGCCTCACTGGAGACGTGGCATTTTTCAAGAGCAATGATTTTGCGCAGGTCTTTATCCTTGAATGTGCTGACCTTATAGGGGTCAAAACCGAGTACATTCTTGTCCCTGATACCATCAGCGATGGTATAGGTGTGAAGCACATTGCCAAAGATGTCGCTTGTCTCGGTCATTTTGATGGCGTTGGGACTCTTGATGGGTGTTCCCGTAAAACCGAAGAATAACGCTTTGGGGAATGTGCGCTTTATAGTCAGCAGCATATCCCCGAAAGTAGAGCGATGACATTCATCGATAATGAAGACAATTCGTTTTGAGCGAATCTTGTCAAGTCGTTTCGGGTCATAACCTCCTTCTTCGCCACGCTTGTGGTCATAGACCATAGCCATTTTTTGAATTGAGGTTACTATGAGAGTCATAGCGTCAGAAGTGGCTTCGAGCTTATTGACAAGAATTTCGGTGTTACCCGTATCCTGCACCGATTCGTTGTCGTTGGCAAATCCACGATACTCGTCAACACTTTGGGTGCCGAGTTCTATGCGGTCCATGAGGAACACGACTTTATCGGCATTGCGGCTCTGCGCTATGAGTTGGGCTGACTTGAATGAGGTCATGGTCTTGCCTGATCCTGTTGTGTGCCAGATGTAGCCGCCGAGGTTCTGAGTGTCGTCCCAGTGTTTCATGGCTACTGCATCGGATATGCGTGAGGCTGCGTAATACTGATAACTGCGCATCACTTTCAGCACTCCGTCACGGGTGTCAGGTACGGTGTAGAAGCCAATCATCTGGTGTGCCATAGGAATAGACAGAAGATTGTCAACAATCTTGTTCCATTCGTTCATTGGCACATTGTAGAAGTTTGCCCAATGGAAATAGAAATCCTTGTTGAACTTACCGTCCGGCCCCGGATTAGCAAAGTATAATGTTTCTTCGGGCGTCATCGCCACGAAGATTTGCACCATCGAGAAAAGCCCCTGCGAGAAGATGCCTTCATGCGCATATTTCTCTATCTGGTTGATCGCCTGACTGACAGAAATGCCCGATTTTTTTCAACTCGATATGCACCACCGGCATACCGTTGATAAGCAACATCAAGTCGCCACGGCGATTGTTGAGTATCGGTGAAGCGGTTGGGAATTTGGGTTGCTGTACTATCTGATAGCGGCTTTGTCCGGCGGCGATTTCCTGAGGGTCGTAAATCTTAACAGTGACCTCCTTGCCATAATGCTCCGTATCATCGGGATTGTCACGCTTGATAGCGGTTTCAACACCGTTGATAAACTTGTTTATAGCAAGCGGGGTGCGCAGGTTATTGATATGGTCAATAATCTGCTGCATCTCGGTATCGGTCAACGGATAGTCACCAAGATGGTCACGGTGGCGGTTGTTCTCAAAGAGAATATCAGCCCAATTCTGTATAAGCTCGCGCTCCGTTGGATAACGGAGTACGTCCTTCTCCCAGCCGCGTGTTTGCAGTTTCTCAATCAGCGCGGCTTCAAATTTAGGTTCACTATCGAAATTAGATTGGCTCATTGGGCAGTGGTGTTTACAAACATCTTGTCAAGACAAGATTGTTTGAGGTTCTGGAGTTTTTCGAGTTTCTTGCGCTTCGCGGATATTATCGCATCGAGATTGCGGAAATATCTACTTATGCTTTTCTGTTCTTCAATAGACGATGGAGCAATTATATATGTTTGACGAACAGTCTCATTATATATTCTCGAAATTGTAGTTGAAGAACTTGCCCAAGTTATCATTGGCAAGACAGTCGCCAAGAATGTGTTATCTACTATTTTATTGTCATTTTCAAGCCATATAAGATTGGAATCTTGAAAGTATGCCGGTTGACCATCATAGACAACAGACCGACCAATTGTTCCTGCCGCAGATATAATAACATCGCCCTTTTTAGGAAATGAGTATAGACGCTTATATTCTTCAAACAAATCATACGTGATATAAGCGTCTGGCGATTTGCCAAAAGTGCCTATCTTATAGAAAGGGACTTCTCCCTGTTTACTTGTTTGAGATTTCAAAATACGCTTACACATGCGAACTTCCCCAATATGTGATAATCGAACTTTCTTCCACTGCTCAGTGAAGCCATCGAAACGTATTTCGGGAGTAGTTTCTCCGGGGCGAGGGAACATCTTTTGAAGAGAAGCCTGTTTCATCTTCTCCAATCGGGTTATCTCGCGCTCTATATCAGTATAAGACTGTTGTAGTTTTTCAAAGAAGTTACCAATCCATGCTTGTTCTTCATCAGATGGAACCATAAACCCCATCTGCTTAAACATTCCTCCTGTAATCTGGTTTATAGTTGCTCCAGAATTCTTATCGACCTCTGCCGAAAATGAATTTGTATCAAACAACGCGTTAAAGAAAAATGGTTGTGACGTTCTAATACCTGACATAAACGCACCAATCACAGTATTTGGCATTGTCTTTATAACCGGTGCATGTTTCCCAATTAGAGCCTTTGACCCATTTCGTACAACCATGATAATATCACCAACTTCTACGTTTTGTACGTTGACTATTTCCGTTTCAACATACACGTTATCGGCATTGATGACTTGTCCATTCTTTACGTTTGAAGAACGAAGTACAAATGTTCCATGTTCTCTTACATTTGTAGGAGAATAAGTCAATCCTCCATATATATTTGCTATTGAAACAAGTGGCTTATATTGCCACTCGTCTTCGTAGCCTTTGAAACGTATCTGTGGGGTAAGAGATTTATTCTTCATCTTCTGACTGTTCTTTGAGGTAAAAAATCTCTTTCTGACGCTCTATCTCAGCACGGAGCTGTTCGGGCGACGGCATATAGGTCATATACTTCGACGCAAACATGTGGTTGTTGTCGTGCAGAACCGAATACCGTGCGATGTCCTCGTCCGTGTCATCGCACAGGAGTATCCCGATGGTGGGATTATCTCCCTCAGTACGTTTAAGTTGGTCGTACATCCGCACATACATATCCATCTGTCCGACATCCTGATGACGTATTTTTGATGTTTTCAAATCTATCAAAACGTAGCATTTCAGATAGATGTTGTAGAAAACGAGGTCGATATAGTAATCCTCTTTCTCCGTATGGATATGCTGCTGGCGGGCCACAAAAGCAAAACCCTTGCCAAGCTCAAGCAGAAACTTTTCCAAATTATCAATTATGGACTGTTCCAACTCGGTCTCTCTAAACGATGAATCGGCTGTGAATCCGAGAAATTCCCCGATGACGGGATTTTTTATAAACTCCGTCGGGTCGGGCGACTGTAACGGAGCCGTGAGCTGTAACATCTCTTTCTCTACAAGGTCTTTACGTTGCGACGCAAGCAAACGGTGGTAATATTGAGAACTGATATTGCGCTGGAGAGTGCGCACACTCCAATTCTGTGATGCTGCTTCAGCTTCATACCATTGCCTGGCTTCATTGTTAAGCTCTTGAATGAGAGTGCGGTAATGAGTCCAAGAAAGTAGGTTTGATGATTTTCCACTCAGTGCGTGGAAAATCTGCGGAAACATCTTGTAGAAATTGACGTAGCCGTAAAGATTCGTTTTGGTAAAACCTTTGCCGTATGTGGCGGTGAGGCGTTTGGAAAGCTCCTTGATTACGGAAGCACCATATTGGGCGCGGTCTTCGCCGTTAAGTTCTTCTTCGGCAATAATCTGTCCTAATTCCCAGTTGCGACGCACAAGGCTTTCGTTGACCTGACGATAGGCACGGTTACGGGCATCCTCAATGATAATGGACGCACGGTTGTATAGAGGTTCTATCACCTCGGGGGCAAGTGCCGGGGTGTTATGTCGAATAATCTTACTCATGGCGAAGCAGTTTTTGGAACTCACGGAGTCCGGCCATATCGTGGTCGGAGCCTGTGAGATTATCAATGAGAGAAGCGAGGGATTGCTCTGAATCGGAGATCTTGCGGTCTATGTCAACAAGTGTCTCGCCGTACTTGTCAGCCAGACCCTTGACCGCCGAGACAAAACCACGTTCCCAAATCATAGGTAGGTCAGCGAGTGACTTTTCAAGACGGACTATGTGCTTTGCATGAAGAAGCGCGAATACATCATCGTCTGAAAGGGTCTCCATCACTTTGAAAGTATCGTGGAGTATCTCGTCCTCATACTGAGAAATAGCCTTTTTCTGTTTCTTTTCGAGGTCAAGAAGTTTGTCTGCCTCGATAAGCCGTCCGTCGAGCGATTCGGGGTCAATCTTCTCTTTGCCGTGCTTCGCCTTTATAGCCTTGCACTCGGCTTTAAGGTCTTTGGGAACAAAAGCCGACATGTCGTCCTTAAGCCAGTCGGGTGTGTTAGCGGCGACACCCTCGTCTTCCTGAACAATGCCGAGAATCTCCTGAATGTCAGACTGTATTCTGACAAGGTCGTTTCTCATGTTTTCAAGTTGACCGAGTTTGTCGGGCAACATATATTCCTGCACTATTTCAAGAGGGAGAACACGACCGATGTAACCGGTCTGAACTTCAACGTCCTTGCCGTCTTTCTTCTTTATCTCATACTTCGGTTCATAGATTCGGGCTGCATGAAGTCCCTCGGACTGGAGTATTTCAAGGTCGCCGGAAATGTCACGCCAATGGTCTTCAAGCAACTGATATGCCGCATAACTGTCAATAAGCGGCTCAAACGGTTTCATCCGTTCAAACAGGTCGTTGGCTACTTCACGGAGCTTGCGGTTGGAATTGACGGTGCTGTACTCTGCAAAGATATTGTTATACTGAAGCACAGGCATCTCCTTGAGCATGGCATTATAGCGGTTCAGGAACTCAGCAAACTCACCGTTACTGCTCACTGTGTTGTCAATATCAATCTGACGGAGGCGCGAATACTTCTCATCCACCTGCTCGAATATCTGTGAGCGGAGTGAGGGGAATGCAGTCCAAACATCAGCCAGAGTGTCAATCTCAGAATTGGGGACACCGCCGAACATGGTGGCATATATATCCCATTGCTCATCGGCGTCAGCAGAATTGACGTAACGGGGGATATTGAGGTTGTAACCGTTTTCGCGTACTTCATCACGGGTGATAAGTCGTGAGAACTTGGGTATCTCTCTGCGCTCGGTGACTGCATCCACAATCTTGCGTATGTCGCGGGCCCGTAGCTGATTGTTCTTGCCAACTTTCTGGAAACCTTTTGAGGCATCCACAATCAGAATATCGTCACGGTCTCGTTTCTGTTTCAGCACCATGACAATCGTGGGTATGCCGGTGCCAAAGAAGATGTTGGCGGGCAGGCCTATGATTGCGTCGATGTTGTTGCGCTCGATAAGGTTCTTTCGGATTTCTTCCTCGCTGCCACCTCTGAAAAGAACACCGTGAGGCAGGACAATAGTCATAATGCCGCCGGGTTTTACATGATAGAGGTCATGGAGCAGGAAAGCGAAGTCTGCTGTACCTTGCGGAGCAACGCCATAGTTCTTATAACGTGGGTCTGTCCTTGATTCTTCTTTCGGAGACCATTCCTGAGAATAAGGCGGGTTGCTGACCACAGCATCGCAATATAATGGGTCGTAGGTTGATGTGGGGTCGCTGTCATCGAACCACGGCCAGTCTTCTTCAAGAGTGTCGCCGTTGCGCACTATGATATTGTCGGGCAGAATGCCTCGCATCACCAAGTTCATGCGGGTAAGGTTGTAGGTGGCTTCTTTCAGCTCCTGCGCATAATAGACAATCTTGTTTTTGTCCTCGATGAACTTGCCGACGCTACGACCGATATTCAGGAGTAGAGAGCCTAAGCCAGATGTAGGGTCATAGATTTTGATTTCATCGGCATTGCGAAGATGATGGGCGACAATCTCCGACATCATCAAAGCAACTTCATGAGGCGTATAGAACTCTCCGGCCTTCTTTCCGGCATTGGCGGCAAAGTTGGAGATAAGATACTCGTAAATGAAGCCCAAGACATCATAGTCCTGTGAGCCGTCGGTGGGAATGTCTTTTATAAGGTCGAGGAGATTTACAATAGATTTGGTCTGCGAACCGGTATTCTCTCCGAGTTTTGAAAGACCGTTTTGCAGGGTATCGAAGATGCCTGCATAGACTCTGGCATAAGTGGGTTTGATTAGACGGGCAAATCGGTTGAGAGCGTCGCGTACATCGCCGACGGTAAAGGGAGTTTCGCGGAGAGGGTTAATCCACGTCGAGAACAAATCGTTGTAGGCAATGAAATAGCCGCGTTTGTCCTGACAGTATTTGACCATTTCATCGTTCTCCTCAACGAGATACTGCTTCATGTCAGCCTCTGACCAACCTTCGGCCCGGAGAAGTTCCACAAGCTTATCGGATATGAATTTATAGAAGATAAAGCCAAGAATATAGTCCTTATATTCGTTAGCCTCAATCTTCGAGCGCATCTTATTGGCGGATGCCCATATTTTAGAAGCGAGTTGCTGCTTATTCATTATTGCTTAGTGCTTTGAATCAGATCTTTTATATCAACGTCCAATAATTCGGCTATCCGGCTAAGAGTGGGCAGGTCGGGCTGGATAGAGTTGGTACACCATTTAGATACCGTTGCGACATTCTTTCCAAGCTCCTCAGAGAGCCACTTGCTTGTTTTCTTCTTCTCGCATAGAACTATTTTGAGTCGATTTAGGTCTTTCATTTCAACTAATTTAGTTTTGGTGCAAATTTAATAAAATTTCCTTACAATAGCAAAGGCACCCGAAATAAATCGAGTGCCTTACTGTCTTTTTGGGGCATTGAGAAGGCTATAATCAGGCCTTGGGGAAATGAAATGCCATAATCTCAAAGAAAACCTTCTGCTCCGGGTCGGTGGGGAGATGGAATATATAGCTAAAGGAAGATTTCTCTCGTTCTCCTTTGTACGAAACAAAATACTTGTGTTTCGGGGCCTCCTGCTTTATGGTCGTCAGGACTGAGTTGAATTCGTTTCCGGCAACAAAAAACATAAGGGCAACCTTTGAGTCTCTGACGGTCAGATACCTGTCAAACAACTGGTCAATAGCCTCGCTGAAAGCCTTAGCACCGCGCCAGATTTTACATTCAGCAATAAAGAGGTTGGCATTGGTGGCAGAGTCCTTTAAGCATATATCCGTTTTCCCTCCGAAGTTGAATGTTTCGCCTGTTACGGTTGCTGAGTCATAACGATCTTCAAGCCTGAAAATGAATAAATCCCTGAGAGCCTCTTCATCTTTGTTTATATATGTGCTTGGCTTACGTTCCATCGCTTGCCCGGCACGATAGAGCGTCTGAAGTATATCCACATACATTTTATCATCCATTGACGGATATGTCTTATACTCTTGCCTTTTCACCTGAGGGTGTGGTACGTGTTTTTTCTTTACCGTCGGCACAGGCACTTTGTATGGGACATCAGTGGACCGGACATTGATTGCTCGAAAGAAAGCGTTTTCTGATAGACATTCGTCTTTCCTCTTTTGAAATTCTGAGACAATTCTTGAGCGCAAGTTGGAGTTAAATTGCTCTACTTCTGGATTTATTGTCAATAATGGGCCTATCTCATTGTCGAAGGCTTTGACTTTATCTCGGTTAAATTGTTCGGGATTATTATCCCAACATTCAAATGTTAGAATAAGTCTCCCTGTGCTCTCATCGACGTGGATTTGTTTTGCCGAAGCTCCTCCGATTGTGAATGTATTTGGACGAATGAAAAACAATACCGCATCGCCCTCGAAAGGATAAGAAACTTTTATCTCGTACCCTTCATAAACAACTCTGGAATTTCGTCGGTATCCATACATTGCCGCAGTATATGGGTCACATTGTGCCTCTCTCTGTATTTTTCGAGGTTCACGAATTTCTTCCATATCGCGATTTACCTTGATAGGTGTAAGACTGAACTTACTTTCAAGGTAGTCAATGTATTCATCCTCGTCAATATTTAATACGTCGCTCTTAGGCAGTTTGGCAATTTCTTGTGCCATTTGCCTAATCCTGCCTTCAAAGAACTCAGATCTGCTACTGTATATTTTGGTCATTTCAATCCCAGTCATTGAGGTTGGCGATGAAATCGTCAACTGATTCTTCATCGAATAGTTCCGGCAATTCGCCAGTGTTGAGGTGATAATCATAATCAGTCATCATACCTCCAACGGGATTTTCGCCGTATTCTTCATACTCATTTTCCATAATCTGCTTCTTTCTTGGATAAATCATCAATCCTTCTGCTGAACCATCTGTAAATAAGATTGAACCCCATTACCAACAAGACGATTAGGACAAATTTGCTTATCGACGAAACGAGGTCATGACGTCGCAGATACTGGTTGCATATGGCTATAAACGCTCCATACAATCCAGACATCAGCAATAACAATAGGATTGCCGATATAGCCTTTCTCGCGGTTGTGTTCAGTTTCATTATTTTGCGACTTCTTCCTTGAAGGAGTTGGCGGGTTTGAACGCCGGAATATTGTGAGCCGGGATTATGATGGTAGTATTCTTGCTGATGTTGCGGGCAGTCTTCTCGGCACGGGTCTTTACGATGAATGAGCCGAATCCACGGAGATACACGTTCCCGCCGTGTGCGAGACTGTCCTTGACCACCGTCATAAATTGTTCAACCACCGAGAGAACAGCAGCTTTGTCAATGCCGGTCGTTCTTGCTATCTCGTTAACTATATCTGCTTTAGTCATATTGTCTGTATTATATTGGATTTGATTAGTTTTTCAAATGCAAATTTACTAAAAATCGGGCAGATAAGCATAAGAAAGCCTGCCCAAAATGAGCAGGCTGGAAGCAGGATTGGAGTCTTCAGAGATGCCATATCCTGCTGCGATAAGCTTTCAGTTCCTCTTCCGGGAACTCTGCTATCGCCTTATCAAATTCTCGGAGTATCGCAGCTTTGTCGTCAGGCAATGCGCCCGTGATTGGTACCGTATTAGAAACGTGGTGGCCAAGCAGATTGACCTTTATCTTCAGTCGGTCTATGAGTGTCCGCATCTCCATCAGTCTTTCGATTTCCGGCTCTTCCACATAAGTTCCGTCTATGACCTCTTGATACAATTGTGATTCCGAAAATATGGTCAAGGATACGATGTTGATGATGCACGGATAAAGTTGGTTCAAGACATCGGCAGTGGCAATTGCGCTGGCTTCGCCATTTCCCTTGCCTCCGAGTCCGTTGAGATAGAACACGTTGTAACGAATTCCGGCCTCGTCGAGTTTTGTCAGTTGTTCGAGAATGTCGGAGGCGTGGTAGCCTTTGTTCATCCGCTCCAGTGTCGGGTCATGGGCGGTCTCGATGCCGATGTTGATGCTGTCGAGTTTCAGATGATGGAGATTCCTCAGTTCTTCAACCGACTTGGGCGTTATGTCCGTGACACGGGCGAACATTCCGAACGACACCATGTGAGGCAGATATTTTCTCAACAGCAGAGCCACGTCCATTAGCTTGTTATAACTCAATGCGAAAGGGTTTGCTCCGGTGAGATAGATCCGCCGTGCGCGTGGTTGCCATTGCCGGATGACTTTAAGGTCTTCCTCCACCTCTGAAAGAGGCGACATTCGGAAGGGTGTGCCGTGGTAGAGACTGCAAAACTTGCATTTGTGCCATGCGCAGCCGGAGGTCAGTTGCAGGAGCTGGGAACTGGCCTCGTATGGCGGTCGCCACACCTGCCCGGTGAAATGTAGTTCAGGATATAGCATATCTCGATATTTTTTGTTAATTTTGTAACGCAAAATTAGGTGATTATCAGAGCGGAAGCAATAACTTACCAAGAGGTTTGACCCTTACCTAAAAGTTTGTTTTACTCGATATCAACCTTTTTTGCATAACCTGATATGGCAAAAAAATTAGACTACGAGTATTGTAAAGCAGCCCCGATGCTCGAATGGCTCGGCAACAAGTGGGCGTTGGTGGTTCTCGTGAAGATTTCCGAGAACGAACCGGTGCGCTTCAATGAGCTGTACCGCAACATCCCGTCGGTATCGGAGAAGGTGCTGTCGCAGGTGCTCCGCCAACTGACCGCCGATGGCATAATCCGCCGCGAATTGTTCCCGGACGTGCCGCCCCGCACGGAATATTCCGTCACTGACTTCGGTAGAACCCTTTTACCACACGTCGAAGCCCTCATCAACTGGGGTCGCGCCAACTTTGATACCATAATGTCAAACCGCCAAAAGTCTTATAACTAAAAATGCCTTACATATCAATAGAGAGCGGCAAACTGACCGCTGAACAAAAGAAGCTGTTGATTGAACGACTTACTTCAACAGCCTCCGAGATAACCCCATATTCCGGAGTAGTTCTTCACTGTCACCATCAAGGAACTGCCAGATGAGAATTTCAGTATCGGCGGCAAATCAATCGACGAGATAAAACGCAACTACAAGGGATAAAGTGAACTTTAATTAAAAGATGATGATTAAGAACATAATATTTGATTTCGATGGTACTCTTGTAGATACAGCACCAGTCATTCTTGCAACTATGTTTGCAACATTCAAAGAACTTGATCTGCCGGCTCCTTCACGCGAAGAATGCAAATCGACTATCGGGTTAAGATTACATGAAATTCCGTCAAAACTGTTTCCTGATAGAGCGGGTCTTGGCGAGATATACACTAAGACATACCAGCGCCTCTTCAAGACGTATAATACCCCGGGCGCAATTATTCCATTTGAAGGAGTGCCCGAAACGCTGACGGAATTGAAAGACAGCGGATATAATTTGGCAATTGCGAGTAGCCGACACAGGTTCTCGCTTGAAGAAATAGTCAACAGTTTGAAAATGTCGACTCTGTTTGACATGATTATTGGTGGTGACAACGTCAAGAACGGAAAACCATCCCCCGAACCAGTTCTCACTATTTCCAACCTAATGGGGTGGCAAGCCAACGAGACTCTCGTTGTTGGCGATGCCGGCGTAGACATCCTTATGGGTAAGTCAGCAGGGTGCAAGACTACAGGTGTGACATACGGAAATGGAACTATAGCCGAACTGCAAAATGCAGGTGCTGACTACATTATTGGCTCATTCGCTAATCTTAAAAATATTCTCTGATTGATGGAAAAGAAATCATGTGGTTGAAATAATATCTTTGTTTCGCTCAAAATACATGCTGAACTGCATTAAATGTGGCTAGTATGTGGATGCCTCGGTCTGCTTTGAGTCGTGTATCCACAACGATATTGATATATTTATCAAACACATGGACAAAGAGCACAACATTAGGTTGCTGATAGATAATGAAGGTTCTGAAATATTCCGGTTTCATCACACAGAAATGGGTGGCACTTATGCCACCCATTTCTTCGACCTGCATTTATAAGCCATTACATTGATTGTCTGCCTAAAAGCAGGGTTATAGCTTAAATGCTTCAGTTTGTTACAAGCTTCAGACCGATTATAGATGCAATCAACGTGAAGATGAAGAATAGTCGTATCGGAGTAGCGGGTTCTTTAAAAAAAACTATCCCCATGATGACTGTGCCTACTGCACCAATACCAGTCCAAATAGCATAGGCTGTACCTATAGGCAATGTCTGGACAGCTTTGGCTAACAGATACATACTAAGAACCGTTGACATGAGGAAACCTGCACCCCAACAATAAAATTCAGTACCAACAGATGTTTTGGTCTTGCCTAAGCAAAACGCAAGACTGACTTCAAACAGTCCTGCAAGAAGTAAAAAGATCCAGTTCATACAATAAATTATATGCGATTTTTATTTGTGTTCTGTTAATTTCAATTCCGAGTGCAAAATTACCAAGAATGCGTCGGACTATATTTTACATTTGATAAATAATAACCACGTACTGAATTATTTGTAATTTTGCAATCTCGTTACTATGGATATAAAAGAGATAATAGATTGCAGATATAAACTGCCTGAGAGTTCATTGACCAAAATATGTGAGTCAATGGAAAGAGTCTGTTACCCCAAAGGATATAATGTTCTTGAAATAGGCAAGATAGAACGTGATGTGTTTTTCATAGCAAAAGGCATTGTTAGAGCATATACTCTTGTCGATGGCAAGGAGGTTACTTTCTGGATTGGAGAGGAAGGTGCTACTATTGTATCTATGATGGGCTATGTAAGAGACCAACCCGGCTACGAAACAATGGAACTCATGGAAGATTCGGAACTCTACGTTATAAAGAGAGAAGTATTGCTACGCCTTTTCAAGGAGGATATTAATATAGCGAACTGGGGACGTAGATTTGCTGAAACTGAACTTCTTGATGCTGAAATGCGTGTTATTACCTTACTTCTTTCAACAGCGACCGAACGTTATCAGGACTTTCTTGATACTCAACCTAATTTATTACAACGACTGCCATTGGGATGTATTGCATCGTATCTCGGCATAACACAGGTTAGTTTAAGCAGAATAAGGGCGGCAATTGCCAAGGATAACGTTTAGCGCACAATTTTATTCATTTTCCTTGGTAGCTTATGATAAGGACTTTTGATGCTGTTCCCTAAATTTCAATAAACGTTAGTTCCGGCGTAAGTCGGAATGCTCGTTGACTATCAAGGTCCGCCCACGTTGATGTTATTCTCGGAAGATTAACGCGAGTATGAGCAAAAATTGAGTAGTCAATCGTGTCAATAATTTGTTTGCCGTCATTGTCAAGTTCGCGCACATCTGCCCATGTCGGAGAGCCGAAAGGTGCTTTGCCACCCCGGTATGAAGGTACATATCTGAGTAACTTCACGGCTTCTGACGGACCAGTGTCAAGATTCTTGATTGAGTCGTTCAATGTTTTAACAAGAGTCGGAACATCATCGGACACTCCTGCATCTTTTACCCAATCAACCAATACCGGACTGTGGCTGAAGAAAACGGTCTTGCCACTGACTATGCGTGTCGTTGCGATAGTCATTCTTGGCAACATTTCTGTCAGTAATGATTTAACTGTCCGGGCATTTTCTTCATCATACCGCACTTTCTTCCCAAAATCAGCAAAATAGTTGAGGTCATGATTACCCATCAGAAGATGCACATTATCATGGCTCTTTACATAGCCAAAGAGTTCCCGAAGATTTGCAAGAGACTCATCATTTGTAATTCCCTCTGCCGCATAAGGGTCATGGTAATCTCCGAGAAAAATTGTATCCGCATCGGGATATAGTTCAACGGCACGGCGCCAGAACTGACGTCCGTGAATATCAGGTATGACAATTATATCATTATTGTTATAGGCCATAACTCAGTATATTTATCAATATAACAAATCAGAGCAGATACACGTCTCGAAATTCGGTTTGCAAATTTACGAAATGTATCTCAAATTTTTGTAACTTTGCGGAGCCTTAGGCCCTTATATTCCGCTCATCAATTACTATTTCGAGGGCATGGTAAAGTCTTATGAGGCTCGCGTGGCTAAACCGGATAAGAAAATCTTAGATATAGCTGCCAAAGAGTTCGGCATAAATCCGGAGAAAACATTATTCATTGATGACTCTCCTTATAACATAGCGGTTGCCAAGGAATTGGGATGGCAGGGTGTAGAGGTCAAGCCCGGCAGCGATTCGCTTGTCAAAATTATTGAGGATTATATCAGTTTACAAGACTAAAACACATAGCACCAACGCCGCCTGTGGCG
>CAJMDR010000001.1 GCA_905212215.1 uncultured Porphyromonadaceae bacterium | reverse complement strand
TACCACCATCCGTCGAGCACGGAGAAGTTGAGCACACCGTTCATCTCGGCTTTCTCGCCTGATGTACCGCTGGCCTCCAAGGGTCGGGTAGGAGTGTTGAGCCAGATGTCGACTCCGGTCACAAGGCGTTTGGCCACGGTCATGTTGTAATCTTCCAGGAAGAATATCTTGCCCATGAACTGTGGCATATGACTTACTTCTACGATACGCTTGATGAGTCCCTGACCAGCTCCGTCGGCGGGGTGAGCCTTACCGGAAAAGACGAACTGAACGGGGAACTGATCGTTGTTGACAATCTTGGCGAGACGGTCCAGGTCGGTGAAGAGGAGGTGGGCACGCTTATAGGTGGCGAAACGGCGTGCAAAACCTATTATCAGAGCATTGGGGTTGATACGGTCGAGGACTTTTACAATCTCCGAGGGATCGCCCTGGTTTTTGAGCCATTTCTCCTTGAAGTCGCGCTTTACGAAGCCGATGAACTTGTTTTTCAGTTGCACACGCATGTTCCAGATTTCCTGGTCGGTGACGTTGAAGATACCTTTCCAAGCTTCGGGGTCGCTCTGATTCTTGAAGACATCGGGACCTAATTTCTGCCAGTAGAATTCCTTCCATTCACTGGCGGCCCAGGTGGGCATGTGTACGCCGTTGGTGACGTAGCCTACATGGCTCTCTTCAGGCGCATAGCCTTTCCAGAGTCCTGCGAACATGCGTTTTGACACTTCGCCGTGCAGCCAGCTCACGCCATTGGCTTCCTGACATGTCTTGAGGGCGAACACAGACATACAGAAACGTTCATTGGTGTCGGGATTCTCGCGGCCCATATTCATCAGATCCTGCCACGAGATGCCCAGCTTTGCCGGGAATCCGCTGAGATACTTGGCAGCTAACTGCTCTTCGAAGTAGTCATGTCCTGCCGGTACCGGGGTGTGGACAGTGTAAAGAGAAGAGGCGCGTACCACTTCAAGTGCAACGTTGAAAGGAAGATTCTTTTCAGTTACGTAGTTCACTAAACGCTGCAGGTTAAGCAGTGCGGCGTGGCCTTCGTTAGCATGGTAGATGTCGGCCTTTATACCGAGCTTGTCAAGCATATAGATGCCGCCGATTCCAAGCAGATATTCCTGCTTCATGCGGTTCTCCCAGTCGCCGCCATACAGTTTGTGGGTAATGGAGCGGTCCCATTCGCTGTTCATCTCGAAGTCGGTATCGAGAAGATAGAGTTTCATGCGACCAACGTTCACGCGCCAGATGTGGCTGTATACGATACGGTCGGGGAAAGGAACTTCCAGAATCATCGGCGAGCCATCTTCCTCAGTCATGAGGTCAAGAGGGAGCTGATTGAAGTTCTGGGTCTCGTAATTGGCAATCTGCTGGCCGTCCATGCTGAGGCTCTGCGACGATAAAGGAAACCTCCAGCGGTCATGTCCATGTGGCTGTCGCTGGCTTGCTTGATGTAGTCACCTGCCAGAACGCCGAGACCGCCGGAATAGATTTTAAGACATGTGCAGAGACCGTATTCCATGGAGAAATAAGCCACCGAGGGAATGGATTTATCGGTTGGCTCGGCCATATATGCCTTGAAGGAAGCATACACATCCGCAATGCGTTTCATCCAGGCTTTGTCAGCCATGATTTCTTTCAGGCGGGCATAGCTGAGGTTCTGTAGCAGCATCACGGGATTCTGACCGTATCTGCGCCACAATTCAGGGTCAAGGTCGGCAAAGAGGTGCTTTCCTTTACTATTCCATACCCACCAAAGGTTTTTACTGAGTTCCTCAAGAGGTTTAAGCTCGGCGGGCAGTTCGGCATTAACAGTTATGCTATGCCATACCGGCTGATTGGAATTGCTCGTTGGTATGTTCATATATTAACTTGGAAATATTGGCTAAAAACTTGCGCTTTACTGTAAAGGGAAGCATAAGAATGGAGTCCATTCGTAAGCCTTTAGCCAATGGATTGTTTTTATTTCTGTTTGTTTTCGAGTGCATAACGATATGCCTCGAAGTAATATTGGATGAATAGGTTCCAAGAGGCTTTTGAAGCAGTCTTCTTAGCCTGAGCGGAAACCTTCGTTTTTTCTTTTGGCGTGTACTGTGAGACCTGTTCTAACGCTTTTGCAAGAACTCCGGCACACTCGTCATAGTCTGTGTCTGAACGGTTCACAGTCAGCACACCGCTTTCGAGGAAGCCATCGGGGAAATGAGCTGAAGCCCACTGTCCGAAGCCTGAAAGGGATGTTGTAGCGGTCGGAACACCGAAGGCTACTGATTCCAAAGGAGTATAACCCCACGGTTCGTAGTAGCTCGGGAAAAGGGTCACATCGACTCCTGTCAGAACCTCATAGTAAGTAAGGTCTATAACGCCGTCCTTGCCGTCAAGATAGCATGGAGCATAGACGAAACTTACAGGTGATGCCTGCATGCTTTCTGAGAGCTGTAGCAGACGCTGGAAGATGGCGTCGTTTCCCTCATTGTTGAGGCGATGGGTGGTGAAGTCAGGATTAATCGGCCCGTTGTCCACTCCGTCGAGTTTGTCAAGAAGAGGTGCATTAGGTCCTGCAACCCATGCGGGAACCAGAATCAGCGCTAATATCTGTTTCGGTTCATCAACATTATTGAGCAGATTATTTCCGAGTCGCACCATTGAGTCTATGTAAAGGTCTATGCCTTTGTTGCGGTACTCGTTACGTCCCGAGGTAGCTACTATTACTGTATCGGGGCCGAAATCTCTTCCAGTAAGAGCCGATGCAATCTTCAACAGCTTTTCCCTGGATTTGTTGTGTGCAACCGTATAGTTGTTTCCTTTGGGAACGAGAGAATTGTTGAAGCCGTTGGGGGTTACTACCTGCGGCGTTATTTCCAGCAACTGTGTACATTCTTTGGCTGTTACCTCACTTACCGTTGTGAAGCAGTCGGCCTGATGAGCGGCGGCCTTTTCCAAAGAATGTTTCGCCACCATGTTCAGTTCGCGTGCCATTTGGTCGCCGTTGTATCCGGTAAAGTACTGATAGAGGTTTTTGCCATTGGAGGCTATGGAGCGCCCTATGCTTGTTGCATGGGTCGTGAATACAGTTGCAGCCTTGGGCATATTTTTCTTCAGAAGGAGCAGTCCCATTCCGGTTGTCCATTCGTCGAAGTGCGCTATCAGGTTTTCAGGATTCTGGCCAAGATGTTTTGCGAGAGCCATAATCACTTCCGCGGCAGCTATTGCGAATGCACACGAAGGTCTGTAGTCATCGTAGCCGTTCAGTGAATCAACGCCGTAATCGTTCCACATTTCGCCAAAAATGGAATCTAATTCCGGCATTACGGAATCATATTTGACGAGAATTGCCACCGGTTTTCCGGGTACTTCCCAACGACCCACTCGGATTGAGATGCCGAATGGTAATGATAGCTTATTCGCTGCCGATTTCAGCAGTGTTTTACGTTCGATAAAATCGGGTGAGGGATGATCTTCGGTCCATACATCGGGACCGATGAAAATTAACTTGTCTCCAAACTGTTTCTTTAGTTCGGCGGCTTTGGTGGAGAGGACGGTATAGATGCCGCCTACCTTATTGCATACTTCCCAGCTTGTTTCAATGAGCATGGCTCCGTCAAGCCGGTTTTTGTTTTTTTGCATAGCAATGGTGTTAAAATGACTTAAGGGGAACTCCGGTAATACGCATTGGAATCTCCGAAGTTCCGATACCTGAATTACTTTCATAGTTCAGGCACCGTATAATTAACACTTTTCTTTACCTTAAAGATTGATACCTTGGTTATTTGAGTGCAAAGTTAATACTTTTTTCCAGTTTATGCAAATTTTACCCTGAAGAAACCAACTGGAAGTTATGGGAATAATAGTGCTTTAACGCACAATACGGCATATATTGATTGTATCTCAAAAAAAAATCTTAATTTTGCACAATAATGAAAAAGGCACGGATAGCAATGCTCATAAGTGGCGGCGTGGACAGCGCCGTCGCACTTGATCTGCTCTATAAACAAGGGCATGACATAACCCTTTTTTATATACGAATAGGTCGCGATGATGACAGTGGCGATTGTAACGCCGAAGAGGACATTGAACTGTGTACTTTGCTTGCACAGCGCTATAACTTGCCTTTCAAGGTGGTGGAACTGCACCAGGAGTATTGGGACCATGTCATGGCCTATGCCCTGAAAACGGTAAAGGAAGGTCGCACGCCACATCCCGACATGATGTGCAATTCCATAATAAAATTTGGCTTCTTTGAACAGCGCTGGGGAAAGGAGTTCGATTATACAGCCACAGGTCATTATGCCACAATTGTGGAAAAAGATGGTATGAGGTGGCTCGGAACAGCAGTCGATGCAGTGAAGGACCAGACTGATTTCCTTGCAAGGCTGACTTATGACCAGCTGAGTCATATTCTTTTCCCACTGGGTGTTTACCCTAAAGAAGAAGTGCGGCGAATGGCTGTTGACGCCAGTCTGCCTAATGCCACCCGCAAAGATTCCCAAGGAATATGTTTCTTAGGCAAGATTGATTATTCGGATTTCCTGCGTCGTCACTTAGGGGAGAAACCTGGCGCAGTGGTAGAGATAGAAACAGGGAAAAAGATTGGGGAGCACCGTGGTTATTGGTTTTACACTATAGGTCAGCGTAAAGGGCTCGGACTGAGTGGCGGTCCATGGTTCGTGGTGAAAAAAAATCTGCGCACTAATACCATCTATGTAGCTCATGGCTACGACACTCCATTGCAATATGGTAAAGAACTGATACTTGATGAGCTTAACTGGATAACCAAGGCTCCGGAACTGACAGAGCCTTTAAGTATTGCTTTCAAGAATCGGCACACACCTCATTTCTCTCATGCTATTATGTCGGCTGATGAAGAGGGACGGATAAGAATTGAGTCCGATGAACCAATACAGGGAATAGCACCCGGTCAGTTCGGTATTATTTATACACCCGATAAGAAAATCTGCCTCGGCTGCGGGGTCATTACACGGTGATAATATGAGATTCAAGGACCTTATAGAGTTAGAAGTGGTAGGCATGATGTACAGTCAGGCCAGGAACGGCTTCAACAGTATGATTCTGCAGGAGAAAAACGGTGAAAGGCGCATCAGCATAGTCATCGGCAATCCTGAGGCAAGAGCCATTGAGTGTGTCTTGCGTCATATAGAGCCTCCGAGACCTCTTACTCACGATCTGATGTATGGAATCATGAAAATTTCAGGTGTCAATATGTATGGGGCTGTCATCGATTTACTGCCGGGGGGTGTATATCGGGGATGCATTATGTTGGGCAAAGAAGAGAATGAAGAAGAGGAGAACCGTAAACTCATAGATTCCCGTTCCAGCGATGCGGTGGCTCTTGCATTGCGTTTTGACGCTCCGATATACATAGAGCGTTCCCTGCTTGACAGGATAGGAGTGAGGGCCAATGAACTGCCGGGCGAGAATGAGAATCCCGAATCAAGAAAAATTTCGGAAGAAATAATCTTTGACGAAGTATTTTCATCGCCCGATACAAGCGATCTGACAAGACTGAACCTTGAGCAATTGCGCGACGTTCAAAAGAAAGCTATTGAAGAAGAGAACTACGAGGAGGCCGCCCGCATAAAAGAAGAAATCGACAGGCGCCTTGCCGACAACGATACCATAGAAAATGATTAAAGTAGCCATTATAGACGCCGATACGCCTTTGGGTGGTGAGCTATTGCGTCTGCTTGTCAACCATCCTGATGTAGACATTACAGGACTTGTATCGCCCCGCCATGCCGGAGAAGGTGCGGAAACTGTGCATCACGGTCTGATAGGAGAGGCCTCGTTGCGTTTCTGTTCTGAGATTCCCTCAGAGGCAAACGCTCTTTTTTTCTGTGGCGAACAAGGCCCCGATCTATCCATGCATTCCAAGGCGAAACAGAGTGAACTGAAGATTTTCGACCTCAGCAGGAATTCTTATATGGAGAATAAAGCCTCCTCTGCGGTTCCAGCCATAAGCGAGATTTTCCGGAAGCCGCTTGTACGAGGAGCTTCGGAAACAAGAATTCTGTCTCCTCTGGAGAACGCACTGCTTATCTCTCTTTTCCCGCTGGCACGAAATCTCCTCCTTTCATCTCCCTTGGAAGTAGAAGTGGAGACCAGTGAGGCGGTGATGAAAGATCTTAATCCCCAACGTGCTTCGGAACTCTCTGAGAGGTTGCTTCATGGCATCCAGCAGAGCTTCTCACATAACGTTGAATTCAAGGTGAAAACAACGGGACAGGATGGACGTTGTCTGCGCATCAAGACCAAACTCGGCCTCAGTATGCCGATAAAAGATCTAAAACCGCTTTATGAAAAAGTTTACGATGACCATAACTTCACTTTCCTAACATCCGCACCGATAGGTATGCAGGAAGTTGAGGGCACCAACAAATGTCTCATCGCCCTTACCCGGTTCAATGAAGGAGAGGTAGAAGTAGAGGCTGTATGCGATGCCCGGATGCGAGGCGCCGCAGGAGAGGCTGTGCTGGCAATGAACCTGATGTTCGGCCTTTATGAGCGTACGGGGCTGCAACTGAAAGTGTCCGTTTACTGAAAATTAGACAATGCTTTCTGTCTGATAATAAGCTAAGAAGAACCTTAAAACACTGGAATATGTCTGTAAATAAAGTAATACTTTTGGGGCACGTCGGAAAAGATCCGGAGATGAATCTCGCTGATTCCGCCAATCCTGTGGCACGTTTCAGTGTCGCCACCAATATGCGTACCAAGGGAGGCCAGGAACTTACTGAATGGCATCGCATTGTGATGACGGGAAGGAATGCCGAACTGGCTGAGCGTTATATACGCAAAGGTACACGACTTTATCTTGAAGGTAGATTGCGTACACGCCAGTATGAGGATAAGTTTCACATTACTCACAACATAACAGAAATCTATGCCGATACCTTCGAACTCCTCGGAAGGCAAGGTTGAAATAAATTGAAAACAGGAATTACAGGAATGAGAAAATGGCGTATTGAAGACTCTGCTGAGCTTTACAACGTAGGCGGCTGGGGGTTGACATACTTCTCCATCAACGAGAAAGGGCATGTGCAGGTCACTCCTCGCGAAGGAGGTGCCGCAGTAGACATTCGTGAGGTGCTTGACGAACTTCAGCTACGCGATGTCACAGCCCCGGTGCTTCTGCGTTTCCCCGACATTCTCGACTCGCGCATACAGAAAATCTCGACATGTTTTGCCAGAGCTGCCGAAGAATATGGCTACAAAGGCACAAACCATGTGGTATATCCCATTAAGGTGAACCAGATGCGTCAGGTGGTGGAAGAGATAGTGAGCCATGGCAACAAATACAATGTTGGTCTTGAGGCCGGCTCAAAACCTGAGCTGCATGCCGTGTTGGCAGTGAACACACACGCCAATTCCATGATCATCTGTAATGGATACAAGGATCAGGAATATATTGAACTGGCATTGCTGGCACAGAAAATGGGCCGTAAGGTCTTTCTTGTCGTAGAGAAGCTGAACGAACTCAAGCTGATTGCTGACATTGCTGCCTCGCTAAATGTACGCCCGAATCTCGGCATACGCATAAAGCTGTCATCTGCAGGAAGTGGAAAATGGGAGGAATCCGGAGGCGATGTAAGTAAATTCGGTCTTAATTCTTCTGAACTGCTTGAGGCTCTTGATTTCCTGAATAACGAAGGAATGGCAGACTGTCTGAAACTGATACATTTCCACATAGGAAGTCAGATAACAAAGATACGCCGAATAAAGAACGCATTACGCGAAGCGATGCAGTTCTACGTGCAACTCTCAAAAGCAGGCTTCAATATCGAATTTGTAGATATAGGCGGTGGTCTCGGCGTGGACTACGACGGCACACGCTCTTCTATGGGAGAGAGTTCAATGAACTATTCCATTCAGGAATATGTGAACGATTCCGTGTCGGCATTGGTGGATGTTTGTGAAAAAAACGACCTTCCTCATCCGAATATCGTGACTGAAAGCGGTCGTTCGCTCACAGCACATCATTCAGTACTGATCATAAATGTGCTGGAAACAACACATCTTCCTATCTGGAACGATAACGAAGTCATTGACGAGAATGACCATGAGCTTACCAAAGAGCTGTATAATATCTGGGACAAGATAAATCCAACACGCCTGTTTGAAGATTGGCACGATGCCATCCAGATACGTGAGGAGGCATTGGAGTGTTTCAGCCTTGGCCTGTTGAATCTTTCCACAAGAGCAAAGATAGAGAAACTGTTTTGGAGTGTGGCCCGCGATGTGGCTCAGATGACAAAATCCCTCAAGCATCCGCCGGAGGAACTGCGCAAGGTGGTGAAGATGTTGCCTGAAAAATACTTTTGCAATTTCTCACTGTTCCAGTCCTTACCCGATGCCTGGGCTATAGACCAGCTCTTCCCCATAATGCCCATCCAGCGTCTTGACGAAAAGCCTGATACTTTCTGCACAATCCAGGACATAACCTGCGATTCTGATGGAAAGATTCCTAATTTTGTCTCGCCACAGGGCATTTCCTCTTCGCTGCCAGTACACAAAATAAAACCGGGAGAACCTTATTATATTGGAGTATTTCTGGTAGGTGCATATCAGGAGATTCTCGGAGATCTTCATAACCTGTTCGGAGACACCAACGCTGTTCATATATCCGTGGACAAAGACGGATACGTTTTGGAACAGGTGATAGACGGCGAGACTGTTGCCGATGTGCTCGACTATGTGGAATACAATCCTAAGAAGATGGTACGCAACCTTGAGACTTGGGTTACCGCCTCGATGAAGCGGGGACAGATTACAGCAGCCGAAGGAAGACAGTTCCTCAACACTTATAAATCCGGTCTTTATGGTCTGACTTATCTGGAGGACTGACGAAGAAGTCTACAAAGTGACGTTTATACGAAATGCGCTATTTCATTCAGCTGAGCTATAAAGGCACCCGGTATCACGGTTGGCAAAGGCAGCCGAATTCCTCAAGTGTGCAGCAGACTTTGGAAGAAGCCCTTTCTAAAGTACTGCGTTCCGGAATCACTGTTACCGGAGCCGGAAGAACGGATACCGGGGTGCATGCACGCTGTATGTATGCGCATTTCGATGTCGAGAAGCTGAAACTCCCTCCGGAGCGGCTTTCACATGCACTTAACACCATGTGTGGTCGCGACATAGCCGTGCAAAGAGTGTTTGCGGTCCCCGATGATCTTCATGCACGGTTCTCTGCCACTTCACGCACATACCGTTATTTCGTCCATTTCTCCAAAGATCCTTTTTTGGATGATTTGAGTTGGCAGGCTCCATTCGCATTGGATGTGAATGCAATGAACGAAGCTGCCGGGACTTTACTTTCGGTAAGCGATTTTACCTCTTTTGCAAAACTCCATGCAGACACCAAGACCAATATCTGCAATGTTACCAAAGCTCTCTGGAATTCTGCATTGACGCCAATGGGAAATCCTGCTCTTGTGTTTGAAATCACGGCTGACCGGTTTCTTCGCAACATGGTACGTGCAGTGGTTGGAACCCTTGTAGAAGTAGGCAGAGGTAAACTGTCATTGGAGGATTTTGGCAAAATAGTGGAAGCAAAAAATCGCTGTGCCGCAGGAAACTCTATGCCGGCTCACGCATTATATCTATGGGATATACTTTATAACGGTCTGCATCCCAACACTGAACCTTGATTCCATCATACTTATGTCCACTACAATCGAACAACAGATAAAAGAGCTTCGCAATGAGCTCAATAGGCATAATCATCTCTATTATGTCGAGAATGAGCCTGAAATTTCCGACAAGGAATTCGACTTGCTCCTGAAACAGTTGGAGGCTCTTGAAGCCGGGCATCCTGAGTATTATGATCCTCTTTCTCCAACCCAGCGTGTAGGTTCCGACCTCACTGCAGGTTTTGAGAAAGTAGTGCATGAAAGGCCCATGATGTCTTTGGCCAACACATATAACATAGAGGAAGTGGACGACTGGTTTCATCGTGTTGACAATGCTTTGGGCGGCGAGAAGTTTCAGGTCGTAGGAGAGTTGAAGTTCGATGGAACTTCTATTTCCTTGACATACGTTGACGGCAGACTGGTACGTGCTGTGACGCGAGGGGACGGCACTCAGGGTGATGATGTTACGGCAAATGTGAAGGCCATACGCAGCATCCCCCTTCAACTGATTCCAGGCACAGGATGGCCGAAGGAGTTTGAGATACGAGGCGAAATCCTTATGCCGTGGGAATCATTCGAGCGGTTGAATGCCGACAGAGTGTACAACGAGGAGACACCGTTCGCCAATCCTCGTAATGCCGCTTCCGGCACATTGAAGATGCTTAATCCTGCTGAAGTGGCCAAGAGGCATCTTGATGCAAGATTCTACCATCTTTTGGGGCCGGACCTCCCGGCTGACAATCATTATGACTGTATGTTGGCGGCCAAGAGATGGGGATTCCATATCAGCCAGCATATGCGTTTACTGTCTTCATTGAAAGAAGTCGATGATTTCATAGAGAAATGGGATGTCGAGCGCAAGAGCCTTCCTGTCGCAACCGATGGACTCGTTTTCAAGGTAAACAGTTTCCGCCAGCAGTTGAATTTAGGATTTACCGCCAAGTCACCACGTTGGGCTGTTGCTTTCAAGTTCAATCCGGAAAGAGAGTGTACTCCGCTACGTTTCATAAGTTTTGAAACAGGGCGAATGGGTATAGTCACTCCTGTGGCCAACTTAGAACCGGTATTGCTTTCCGGTACAATTGTTAAGAGGGCATCGCTTCATAATGCAGACATTATGGATCAACTCGACATTCACCAGAACGACTGGCTGTATGTGGAGAAAGGGGGTGAAATCATACCCAAGATAGTTGGTGTGGATACCTCACATCGTCAGCCTGATGCCCTGAAGGTGCAGTTTGTGACGCATTGTCCGGAGTGTGGAACGGAGCTGGTCCGTACTCCCGGCGAGGCTGCGCACCGTTGCCCGAACATTTATGGATGTCGTCCGCAACTTACAGGTAAGATTGAACATTACTGCGCCCGAAGGATGATGAACATAGACGGCATTGGCGAGGAGACAGCTCAATTGCTCTTTGATACAGGAAGAGTGGAAACCATTGCCGATCTGTATTCCCTTACGGAAGAAAAACTTAACGGTCTGGAAGGGATAGGGCCCAAAACGGCCGAAAGAATCTTACAGGGCATAAAAGATTCGGTGAATGTGCCTTTTGAAAGAGTAATATATGCCTTGAGCATCCCTAATGTAGGCGAAACAACGGCAAAGCGTCTTGCCATGGCTGTCAAGTCAATGGACACTATGTTTGCTATGTCAGAAGCTGCGCTTACAGCCATACCAGATGTGGGTCCCGTTATAGCTCATTGCATTTATGAATTTCTCCGTGAGCCATTCAACGTGCGTAATATTGGGGCGTTGCGTGAAGCGGGTGTGCAGATGTCGCTGAGCGCCGATAAGATGCAACCGGCAGGAGACAGGCTCTCCGGGAAGCAGATAGTAATTTCCGGTACTTTCAGCCATCACAGCCGCGAGCAATACAAGGAAATGATAGAGCGTGAAGGGGGCAAGAATGTAGGTTCCATATCACGTAAGACTACTTTTATACTTGCCGGAGAGAATATGGGACCCTCAAAACGAGAGAAAGCAGAGAAACTTGGCATCCCTCTCGTCAGCGAAGAAGAATTCCTCAAGCAGTTGGAAGATTAATTATTTTATTTTCCAGTTATGTGATGGAGCAGAATAATTGATAAAGCCCTGAATTTTTTTCGATTCTTTTGAATTTGCTGAAAATATAAGCGACAAAGTCATATTAGGTAACTTTGTCGCTTATTATTTTTTATATTTCTGTTTTATCTTGTGAGGGTGGTCTTCTTGCCGTTGATTATGTAGACTCCAGGTTGAAGACTTGACAGAGAGGTGGCATTTGTGAGAAGTTTCACGCCATCAAGTGAGTATACATTGTAGAGAAGATTATCAGAATCTACTGCCCCTACAGCATCATGGTTTAGATCCACAAGTTCATATTCAAGATTCCCGAAACCAATCTGTGCGGCATATTCTACTATGTGTGTTCCATGACGGCTGTTGATGCGCTGGATAAGCGGTGAGCTGTTGTCTCCTGCAGTAGACTGGTGATTGAAGACGAGGTCGAGACAGGCTTTGTCAAGAGCTACCGGATCCAGGGAAGCTAACATGCCAATATCTTTCATCTGAGGTGCGGAAGGGTGGCCGTCGCAGTCACAATCCACCGAGAGGTTGTTCATGACGTTGATGTAGATGCAGTTCCCTTTGAAGAAGTTGTGTACTCCTTGTGCAGCCGCAGCCATAGATTCCAAAAATCCATCTTGTCCGTGAGGTTGCTGGAATAGATAGCGCGTGTCGGTATAGACTCCGGCGGTATGGATATAAGTTTTTCCGGCCGGAGTGGCGATGCCGATGCTTTGGTTCTTCAGCACACCCCCGAAGCCTCCCATGGCATGTCCTTTGAAGTGTGCGAGGTTGATGAGGAAGTCGTAGTTGGCAAGATGGCTTCCGACACGGTCGTATTGCAGATATTTTTTGTCTGCGACCGGTATGTCGATGTAGCCTTCCTCATCCATGATGTCGACTGTGGCTATGCGGTTATAGCCGCGTTGCTCTATGGCGCGACGATGGCTGGCAGTGTTGGAACGGTTGCCGCCGTATGCTGTGTTGCACTCTACAAGAGTTCCTTTTACCTGTTGCACCAACGGGCCGATGAGTTCCGGACTCAGCTGGTTCGATTGCTGGCTTTCGCCTGTACTGATTTTCACTGCGACTCTCCCTTTTGCCTCTTTGCCTAATGCCTTATACAACTTCACCAGGTTTTCGGGCGTTATCTCTTTGACGAAGTAGACAGTGGATTTTTGCGTTTCCTGAGCCTTCATCATTCCCGGGAATAGGAACGCCATGATGGCAAGGATGCAGATTGATTTTGTTAGTTTCATTGAAGTAGGTATTTATCAGTTGCAAAATTATTGAAGTTCTTTCTGCAATCCTTTACCTAAAATTCCGTTATTGTTACATAAATGTCGTTCATTGATGAATAATAAATCAAAATATTCAAAGATAGTTGATTCGCCCTTAGGAAACATCCTTATTGAAAGTAATGAGAATAATATAACTTCCATTTCTTTCGAAAGCGATGATTTTGCAGGCGAAGAAAATAGATTAGCGATATGTACTGGTGGTAATGAGACTGAAGTATTACGTCTGGCTGCCAGACAGCTTGATGAGTATTTTCAAGGATTAAGGTGTGATTTTACTTTGCCTCTTGAACCGCAAGGCACACGGTTTCAGCAGAAGGTCTGGCATGCCATAGAGGCTGTACCTTATAGCGAAACGACGAATTACGCCGAAATAGCCATGCAGATAGAGAATCCTAAAGCTTACCGTGCGGTAGCTCGGGCTTGTGGCGCGAATCCTTACCCTATAGTAGTT
Organism: uncultured Porphyromonadaceae bacterium; assembly: GCA_905212215.1. GTDB lineage: Bacteria > Bacteroidota > Bacteroidia > Bacteroidales > Muribaculaceae > Lepagella. Next base: position 14,106 of record CAJMDR010000001.1, on the reverse strand, counting down.
CCATGCCATAGGATTATCGCTTCCGACGGCACTCTCGGTGGATATTCCTGTGGCCTATGGCGTAAAGAATTCCTCCTTAGTCTTGAAGATAATGGTTCTAAATTAGAATGAAGGGACAGTACGATTTTCTGATTATTTTTCTTCCCATACCATGGTGATATGCGGACGGAATTCCATCACGAATTCTTCAGAAGTGGCGTGGAAACCGAAATATTCATAAAAGTGCATGATGTAGACCTGCGATGTAATCTCAATTCTTTTGGCCTTGAATACTTCTTTGGCGGCGTCCATGGCTGCCGAGAAAATTTTATAACCATAACCCTGGCCTGGTTTTGAAGTCACTACACGACCTATGCTTACATCGTCGTGCTGTGCTCCCGCAGGAATGACTCTGGCATACGCTACCAGCTTTCCATCTTCATAAAGCATGCAGTGAAGACTTTTCTGGTCAACATAATCCAGATCAAGATACGGGCATCCCTGTTCCTCGACAAACACCTTTGCACGCAGATACAATGCATCGTAGAGTTCGGGAACACTCAATTCATTGAATGATTTTATACGCAACTCTTGTTCCATTCATCCAAAATTTAGTGCAAAGTTACGAAATTTTCGTAACTTTGCACTATGATTGAGAAATGCCAATTACGTGACATAGGCAAATTCCAGCGGACACATGCTCTGAAAGGGGAACTGAATGTGCAGCTGGATATTGATTATGACTATTTCGTGGAACATCCCTGGGTGATAGTGGACATGGAAGGTATTCCCACACCTTTCAAGGTAGAGGGCATTCGTCCTAAAGGCGCAACAACTTCTCTTGTGAAACTCAAAGGCATTGACTCTGAGGAAGATGCAAGGATTTTTGTAAATAAGCCTGTTTCTGTTCCTGATGCTGAATTGAAAGAATATCTTGGCGATGGAGACGGCGATGAGATGTATGCGGCTGATTTCATAGGTTTTTCTCTCATAGATCAGAATGGCAAATACTTAGGGGTAATTGAGGATTTAGATCTTACCACTGAAGAGAACCCTCTGTTTGAGGTGAAGAAGCCTGAAGGTGGAACTTTTCTGGTTCCGGTGGCTGATGATTTAATTATGGTCTATGATCCGGAAGAGAAAACGGTAACCATGAATATTCCGGAGGGCCTCCTCGATATTCAATAATCTTTTATCAAGAACATGGCAGAAGAACAGATACCCCAATACGACGAAGAAGAAGCCATAGGCTTTATCCGCAAAACACTTCCTGAAGAAGTGAATAATCGTTATTCCGACGATGATCTGCTGGAGATAATAGACGCATTATGGGACTATTATGACGAGAGTGGTGCAACATCGCTTGACAACATACAGGATGAGGAAGATGAATATCCTGACCCCGCTTCAGTGGCGCCAAAACTGATGAAGGTGCTGGCAAAAAATGGCCCAAAGGCAATAAATATACCCGATCTTACGATTATTATAAAAGGAGAAATTGCTTATGAAGAAGATTTGGGCTCTCGTATGTAGTATCATCCTCGGCTCTGCGCTGAGTGTGCAGGCAATAGATCCAAGCAGCCTCGATGAACTTGACAAAAACGGTCTGTTGTTGGCATTACCCCTTGGAAAAGATTCCAAGGAAGCTAATCTCATCCGCAAATTTCAGGAGAAAGAAGGAACGACTCTGCTCAACGGTGATATAAAAGAGCTTAATAAACGCAACAAACGTGAACAGATTACAGTAGAGAAACTGCGTAATGGCGAAGTACTTGTCGTAACCATTCCTGCTTCCATGCTGTTCATGCCGAATGATATCGATTTACGTCAGAATGCAGCCAGAGTGCTGATGCCGTTCAAGCGTTATCTGAAGAATCCCGACATGTATTGGGTAATTCTTGATATGCACTCCGATAATACGGGTAATTCGCAATATAATGACAATCTCACTTTGGAGCGCGTCACGACTATCTTCGACTGGTTCGAGCAACAAGGATGCAACACCCAGTATCTCTTTCCAACCGCCAGCGGACAGTGGGATCCTCTCCCGGGTGTGGACTATCTTTCTCTTAACAACAGGGCAAAGAACAGAAGACTGGAGATTTACCTCGTTCCCGGCGAGAAAATGCTTCAGGAAGCAAAGAGAGGCAGAATAGCTTTTTAAAGAATCTGAAACATATCGCATTGGTTTTTATGTTTGCCTGCAAGGATAAACCCTTTGCAGGCAAATTGTGTTATAAGGATAAACCGTCGGTAAAGGCGGCAAACTATGAATAACACAAAAGCTGAAAGATATGGCTAACTACAATGACTTAATCAACAGTTCCGACCTCGTTCTGGTAGAATTCTTTGCAAGCTGGTGTCCTCATTGCCAGCGCATGATGCCTTTGGTAAGGGAGGCAAAAGGAGAACTCGAAGGTCGTTGCGACATTTATCAGTTCGATATTGACGAAAACCAGCAGCTTGCCTCCGAGAACGGAGTGGAAAGCATACCTACTTTCATCCTCTATAAAGGTGGTGAAGAAGTATGGCGCCAGAGCGGTGAAATGACCCTGCGTCAACTGGTAGGAACCGTTGAGAACTATATGTAATCTTTACTTTCAATACATAAAGGAGGCCGTGCCATTATTGACGCAGCCTCCTTTGTTGTAATACGATGATAATTTGTAGAACTAACTTTATTACAATGTCTGTTTCTGTTTGAGTCCTGGGTCGTTTGCCTCCGCTCGGCGGAGGCAAACGTTAGCATAAATTTGTAGTTCTATCATGCCGGATTTGGATTACTCCTTCCCTCCAGCAAACTGAACAGCTGTGTCGAGGCATTCTTTGTGTCCACCTTGCGGATTACATCTGTCACCGTGCCGTCATGTTCACAGACAAAGGTGGTGCGGACAATACCCATATATTCCCTCCCTGCCATCTTTTTAAGTTGCCAGACACCGGCTGTTTCGCAGAGAACGTGCTCCGTGTCTGCTATGAGCGGGAAAGGAAGCTCATTCTTGGCAATGAAGCGCTGATGGCTCTTCTCATCGCCAGCGCTTACACCTATTATCTGGTAGCCCATCTCTAAGAACTGGCTATAAGCCGAGGCTAATGATCTTGCCTCAAGAGTACAGCCCGGAGTGGAGTCTTTCGGGTAGAAGTAGATTATGAAGCGTACTCCGGCTGGGTAAGCCGACAGCTTCACTTCCTCACCATTTTGGTCTCTTCCCAGCGAATCCGGGAATTTGTCGTCTATATTCATAGTATTATAACTTTTTCAGTCAAGCTGAGGTTTAAGCTCCTGCTGGCTTATGCGGTTCTTCTTCATGAGGAACATTGCGAGGAACAGCAATGCCACGGCGATGCCGATACCGATTGCGAGATAATAGTCTACTTTTACCCCGAAAAGAGCCTGAGTGAGTAATCCTATACCTTCTGGCGCAAACAGAATGTAGCTTACAGTTACCACGGTCATGAACATGGCGGGAATAAGCGATATGCCATAGAACCTTTTTCGGCTTGCCAGCCAGATTGTAATAGCCCACAATGTGAAGACCGACAAAGCCTGATTGCACCATGCGAAATAGCGCCACAGAACATCGTAAGGCATCAGCATCACGAGGAAACAGATGGCGAAGATGGGTATGGATACCAACAGACGGTTGATGATTTTTTTCTGCTTTATATTGGTGAAGTCGGCAGCAATCAGTCGTGCGCTGCGAAGAGCGGTGTCTCCCGATGTGATAGGGGCCGCTACAACTCCCAATATAGCTAAGATACCGCCAAAAGTGCCGAGCCATGTAGTGGACAGATTCTGCACCAACGGGGCTGGAGAGCCTGTGCCGAGTGCTTCCTGAAGCTGACTGTATCCGCCGGTAAATGCTACTGCGGCAGCGGCCCAGATGAGAGCTACTATGCCTTCAGTCACCATTGCTCCGTAGAACACAGGACGGGCATATTTCTCGTTCTTGAGGCAGCGAGCCATCATTGGGCTTTGAGTGGCATGGAAACCGGATATGGCACCACAGGCTATGGATACGAACATCATGGGGAAAATGGGATTTTCCTCAGCATTGGGCTTGTGATTATAGAACTGATCCCATAACTCCGGAACGGTATCGGAGTGTACGAAGAGCATTACCATTATGCCAACGGCCATGAACAGTAGAGCGAAGCCGAACAATGGATAGAGCTTGCCTATGAGTTTGTCTATCGGCAACAGTGTGGCGGCCATATAGTAAGCGAATATCATCACTATCCAGAACATTCGGTCAAGACTCTTGGGTGTCAGCATGGCCAGCAAATCTGCCGGATTGAATACGAATACCGCACCTACAAGTATCATCAGCAACAGAGCGAAGACTCGCATTGTGTTCTTTATCCCTCCGCCAAGTTCCTGTCCTACTATCTCAGGCAATGAAGCTCCTTTCATGCGCAGAGACATCATGCCTGACATAAAGTCATGCACGGCGCCGGCAAAGATGGTGCCGAATACTATCCATAGAAATGCTGAAGGACCGTACATGACGCCCATGATAGCTCCAAAGATAGGACCTAACCCTGCAATATTGAGGAACTGGATGAGAAATATCTTCCAGGTAGGTAGCTCTACGTAGTCTACGCCATCAGCCATGGTTTTGACAGGTGTCTGGCGATTGGGGTCTATGCCTACTACTTTGGCGGCAAATTTACCATAGATAAAATAGCCGCCTATCAGCAGTACAAGCGATACAATAAAAGTTATCATCTCTGTTGTTATTTGTCAGTTCTAAAGTTCGTCTGTTTATGTGTTAAGTATGTTGCCCTATGCTCATTGGGCATGCCTCTTATTTGAAGCCGAGATACTTGTAAACTCGGTTAAGTTTCCGCGTGGCATCAGCACGAAGGTAATCCAGGTTGACCTCAGTTTTGTTGATGACGTCAGCAAGCTCGCTCGTCCTTCCGTTACGGCTATATTCATCATACATGCCGTTCAGTTCGTTTTCGGTCTTAGTAACCTTATCTGCCGCTTCAAGATACTCTTTCATTGCTCGTCTCGCCTTGTCGTTCTTCAATTGGTCATAGCATGTAAAAGTCGTGCCATCAGGCAGATGAAGTACGAATTCAGTCGTTTCGACTTTTGCTGTCGCAGGTTTTATTGAGTTCTTCAGGGCAATCTTATCTGTAGGGGAGAATCCTTCTGGCCAGGTGTCAGCTATGGAACTTATGCGGGCATGTTGGGTAACGTTTTCAAGGTCGTCAAGATTTCGGCGGGTGTCGGACGGGATGAAATAATAAATTGTAGCGGAATCCCCGTCAAGGAAATTACGGGTGGTGACAAGCCAGCCTATGCTGTCGGTGGCATCTATGGCAAACAGCAGTTCGTCGAAGGGTGAATTGTATGGCATACCCAAGTTCTGTGGCTGACGCCAGTCTTCAGTGATGCTGTTGCGGGTAGACATCATCACATCCCTGCCTCCCAAGGTCTGATAATTGTCGGAAGTATAGTATAAGGTGAGGCCATCGTCAAGCAGGAACGGTGAATATGCTGGAGCAGGAATGTTGTTTACACTCTCTGTCTGCCAGGTCCCGTCGGCCATACGGGTTCCCTCGTATAGAACATTCTCACCACGCGGTCCGGGTGCCGACCATATAGCGGTGGTGCCATCGGCATTGATGTAGACCGGACCATCTACTTCTTCGGCATTGGTAATGAAAGGTATTTCCGTAGCACGGACAAATCTGCCCGCCTCAGCGGGTAGATGAAGGTTGTCAATGATGGCATTCCATCGGTTACTGAATATCCGGGCATTCAGGTCTTCTTCTGCCAATGTGTCGTCAACTTCCAGAACAAGTATCTGAATGTTGAGGCTGTCGAAGATTATCAGATCCTCTACACTTTCAAGAGCGTTCTTTAGTCTGCTGATGGCACTGTTTTCTTCTCTTGCGAGGGAGTCCACAGGCATACCTGCTTTCTTTAGCGCTGCCTGATATGCGGAATAGCGTGTGGCGGCGGTGCTGAAATCATACTTCTGCATCGCTTCTCTGGCCTGTCGCAACAATCTGCCTGCTTCTTCGGCAGGTCCTCCGTAAGCTATTAGACTGCTTATGAGCAGACTGAATATGAGGATTATTTGTTTCATATCCCGTAGTATTCGTTGACTTCGCAAAGGTAACGAAAATTTTATTATGCACGGCTATTATTCACAAGCGAAATTTCTCTTCAGGATTATTTCTTTAGGCTTTTTTAATATAGGTGGTCTGACTGAAACTTACTTAGCCATGTAAGTGTTAATATTGTATGAAAACGACCGACAAGGAACTTGCCCTCCATTACCATGAAGCAATACGTCCGGGCAAGATAGAAGTGATGCCCACAAAACCCTATGCCGACCAGCGTGACTTGTCGTTGGCTTATTCTCCCGGGGTAGCGTGGCCTTGTCTTGCTATCAAGGATAATCAGCAAGACATTTACCGTTACACTGATAAGGGAAACCTCGTGGCGGTAATAAGTAATGGTACTGCTGTCCTTGGACTCGGAAACATTGGTGCTAAAGCCGCAAAACCGGTTATGGAAGGCAAAGCTTTGCTTTTCAAGATTTTCGCCGGTGTAGATGCCTTTGACCTCGAACTGGATCTTGACGATATAGACAAGATGGTGGAGACGGTGAAAGCACTCGCGCCCGGGTTCGGGGGCATAAATCTCGAAGACATTCGTTCCCCTCAGTGTTTCTATATCGAGAAGCGGTTAAAAGAGGAATGTGATATTCCCGTAATGCACGATGACCAGCATGGCACCGCAATAATTTCCGGGGCTGCTTTGCTCAATGCTCTTGAGCTGCAAGGTAAGGAGATAGATAAGGTGAAGGTGGTGGTGAATGGTGCCGGAGCTGCCGCAGTGGCATGCACTCGATTCTATATGGAATTGGGAGTGAAGAAAGAGAATATTGTGATGTGCGACAGCAAGGGTGTCATACGTCGCGACAGAGGTGTGGATTTGAACGAGTTCAAGTTGGAATTTGCTACCGAACGCAACATCCATACTTTGGCAGAGGCGATGAAGGACTCCGATGTATTTCTCGGTCTTAGTGTGAAGAATGTAGTGACACCGGAAATGGTGCGTTCTATGGCCCCTAAACCGATTATTTTCGCTCTTGCAAATCCAGATCCGGAAATTGATTACAATCTTGCCAAGGAGACAGTGCCCGAAGCTATTGTGGCTACAGGAAGAAGTGATTTCCCGAATCAGGTGAACAATGTACTTGGTTTTCCCTATATCTTCCGTGGTGCTCTCGATTGCAGAGCGACTGCCATCAACGAGCCGATGAAAATTGCAGCCTGCCGTGCAATAGCTGCTATTGCTAAACTGCCTGTGCCGAGAAGTGTGGAAAGAGCTTTTGGAGGGAAGCATTTTTCTTTCGGAAGGGAATACATATTGCCGAAACCCATGGATCCGCGATTGTTGCCTGATGTGGCTTCTGCTGTAGCAAAAGCTGCTGCCGACACAGGAGTGGCGCAGAAACCGATAGAAGATTTCAAAGGCTATCAAAACAGACTGAAGATTCTTCTTGGACACGAACTCTCAGTTCCACAAATGGCTCTCTGACCTATCTGCGACCACCATTCTCAAAACTATAATTCTCTAATCTCCAACTAACCAAAAATCATTCCTGTTTTCTGTCAGCTTTTGTTTCCAGTGCAAGAGGCTTGCCTCTTGTCTAATAAAAAATGAAAACCGGCGTGTCTTCAGAAAGGCACACCGGTTTTCTATCATTGGGTTTTTATTTTACTATAACCTTCTCGCTGCGGACGGTACCGTTGGAATATTTGCGTTTAACAACATATATTCCTCTGTTTCCTGTGGAAGGTTTGGCTATGCGCACACCTTCGGTGGTGAACCACATCTCGCTTACAACGGCAGCTCCGTCACCATCTATGCCGTCAACACCGGTGGCGTTGGTGACGTTAAGGTTGAACTTGCGGCTGCGTTCTCCTAAGGTGGCTGTCAGTTCCAGAGCTCCCTTGTAAGGTGCCGTGAACCGGGCACGGTTGCCAATAAAGCTGAGTTGCGGGATATTGGCGCTCCAGACCACTCCCTGAGGCAAGCCAACCGAGAAGTTGTAGGTAATGTTCTTGAAGTTGTCATTGCCATCTGGAACAATCCATGCCGACCACAGACGGGCTACTTCATTGTCAAGGGATGAAAGATAGGGAAGTGAGTAGTTGTCACCGTTGATCCATCCTTCTCCCATGCTGAGTGTGCAAAGGTCCCTATAGCTCTTTAATGTGCCGAGGACATCATTTGTTAGGTTCATTTCCTGCGGTACATAGAAGCAATTCTCTATCTTGTTGCCTGTGTTCCAGTTCGAACCATTTGCCGTGGTGTTGATACCTACTAAGGAACCACAGGTATCGGCATCGGCAACTATTTCACCTGCATTGTAGCAGTCTTTGAGCTGCGTGCGGTTCTTGAAGGTCAGACCTACAATACCGCCTACCTGCGATGCGCCAGCTACGGTGCCGAGGTTATAGCAACGTATGATGTGGCATCCTGAGTATCCGGCTATGCCGCCTATGGCTGAACCGGAAGTGTTGGATGTACCCTTGATGGTGCTGGAAGTGGAGATGTCGCCTGTGTTGAAGCAGTCGGAAATCTCACCTTCTGTATTACCCCAACCTGCTATGCCGCCGGCACGGTAGACGGTAGTGGAGATATTGCCTTCGTTCCAGCAGTGTGTCACTTTCATGCCATTGCCGCTGAAGTTGCTTACTATACCTGCCAGACCAAAGCCGCCGGTAACGGTACCGGTATTGGAACAAGAGTCGATGTGAAGCCATGCATTGCCACAGCCCACGATACCTGCGCCCTGATTGCCGAGTGCTTCTATGTCGCCGTAGTTATGGCAGTCTACTATACGGATCTGTGTAGCCTCGGTTGCTGTACCCTTATAGTAAGGTGCTATTCCTGCTGCCCAGACGTTCTTCTGCGAAGAAATCTTTCCGTAGTTCACACATCCGCGGATGATTGTGTTCGGGGTGAAGAAGCCGGTTATACCGGCTGTAGGTGCACTCGAGACAGAAGTGGTGGAGATGGCTGAGATATTGCCTCTGTTAACACAGTTCTCGATATACTGCTTGCAGTTCTGGCTGGCCATGTTTGCCACGATACCTGCCAAGTTGGCTTTACCAATGATATCTGTCTTGTTTTCGCAATTGATAAGAGTCAGATATTGTTTCGGTGTTGAGGAAGAGTTGGCACTTCCTATGATACCGCCTACCCATTGTGTGCCATCTGGTTTGGTAAACTCGAACTTACCTTCGTTGCGGCAGTTGATGAAGGTGACAGGATAGCATATAGCGACAAGTCCGCCGAAATTGTTGCAACTTGTAGAGGTTGAGGTGGACTTGATTGTGCCGTAGTTGACACAGTCGGTGAACACCACGCCTTCAGCCGATACATTGTGTGAAAGGCCGGCAAGCTGTCCATTGGCACCCGTGATGGTGGCTCGGTTGCTGACCTTCTCGAATCTTGCGCCACCATAAACGTAACCGAAACCGGAATGTCCCGCACCTTTGGTGGCGGTAACATTCATCTGGTTCTCACAGTTGACGATTGTGCCATAAACTTTTGCTGTAGTGCCTCCGGTATTTGCAACAGCTGTGGTTATTTCACCTTGGGCGCGGAAGTTTTTCAGCACTCCGGTAATCTCCACTACTCCGATGACTGCCTCGTAGCTGTTTACAGCGGCATATTTGATGTTCTTCAGTGTGAAGTTGCCGCCGTCGAGGGTGCCTTCAAGGGCTGAAGTGCCGATAAAGAGTGGTTTGAAGGGGGCGCCTTCAAAGTCTATGTCGTTCATCACCTTTATGTACTTGCCGGAGAAGTTATCCTTGGCTGTCGGGATATAATTGGCAAGCTTGGTCCAGTCGTCTACTGTTTTGATCTGATAAGGATCAGATTCTGTGCCGTTTCCGGCCAAAGGAACGGGGAGATTGGTGGTCAGGGAGATGGTGCGCTTATACTTGCCGCTTGTGCCGTAGAGAACACCTTCTACTCGTTCTGTGACTGTTGTGGGCGCCGAGAGCTGGCCTCCGTTGATGGTATAGGGTGAGTTCTCGGAAAGAGTCCATGTATGGCCGGAAAGACCCATGAGTCTTGCAGTGCCATGGAAGTTGCTGGAACGGTAGCCTTCGTTGATATTCACTATAAGACTACGTGCATGCTGGAGCATAGGTTCGTCGGCACACCATGCCGGAACCGGATATTTGTCCTTGGCGAAGTCCCATATTTCGGCATCGAAGCCTTTGAGAGGTGTGCCGGAGGTAAGCATTGCTGTAGTGATGCCTTCCGAACCTTTGAGCATCTGTGAGCCATGTGCTTTGTATATGCTTATCTGGCTGTCCCAGTATGCTCCTTCTACAGTGCCGGTTGTGCCGGCTGTTCCGCCCAAGCAACCAATGGTTGCTTCCTCTGTAGAAGTGAGGTCGCCGAGGTTGATGACGTTGTGAAGTTCATTATGGCCGAGTACGGAGGTAGAGGTAACGTTGGCGAGCTGTCCGGCTATACCTCCGACTTCTTTGTAACCTTCTACGTGACCGTAGTTGACGCAATTGTAGAAGTCTGTGCCGCTGTTCTCACCCTGGATGCCGCCGCAACGATACATCTGTTTCTCGTTGGTCTGGAAACGTGTCCACATCATGGCGCGTACTGTGCCGACATTCACACATTCCTCTATGCGTCCGTTGCCGGTACCTACGATACCGCCTACGCCGTTGGCTCCGGTGGTGATGGTGCCGTCATTGTAGCAACGACGTACTGTGCCTTTGCGGTTTTCTCCGACTATGCCGCCGGGATAACCTGAGGCAGCCCAGACATCGGCATGGTTGCGGCAATTCTCTACAAGGCCTTCGTTCTGGCCTACTATAGCGCCGGAACGGGACCAGAACTGGAAGTCACTCGAAGAATCAATGACGAGGTTCCGGATTATGCCTTCGGGAGCAAGTCTGCCAAAGAATCCGGTGACACCGTTACATTCTTTGGAGTTGGGTGTGCCGAGGCCATCTTTATCTGCTTCAGGACGGGTAGTCCAGACTATCATGCGCATGTGAAGATTCTTGATGCGATGGTTGCCGCCGTCGAAGACTCCTGCGAACTTATTGAATGTACCTGCTGTACCGGGTTGTGCACAGATCCCGATGAAGGTGCTGTCCCCCTCCATGTCGATGTCGTTGGTCATCAGGAAGTGGTCGTCGGGGAAAGTCTGAAGAACTTCTGTGGTGACATGTGCCAATGTCTGGAGATCAGACTTAGTGCGGATAAGGAACGGATTCTGTTCTGTGCCGTCACCCTCGAACGGTACGGGAGCTATGCGGATTTCAAGGTCATAGCCTGTATTGCCGTTGATGACGCGGAGTGTGTCGGTTCCAAAGTCTTCGCTAATCTCAAGCTTATTGCCGTTGATTTTGCAGAAATGTCCTTGGTCACTCAGAGAACCATTGTTATACAGTTTGTAGGAAGTAGTTCCTAAGGGATGCAGATCTGCATTGCCTGAAATTTTCTTCAAAGTACTGCGTTCCGGAAGAATGATGGCCGATGCTGAATGCAATGCTTCAGGCCTGTTGGCGTTGACTTTAAGTCTCGGATATTGTCCTGCGGTATAAGACCAGATATTGGCATCGAATCCGGGGAGACCGGAAGCGGAAGTCATTTTTGCTGTGGTGCTTCCGAAACGGGTTGAGTTAAGATTGGTGAGCTGCGTGTCATAATAAAGATTGGTGAGAGTGGCGTCACAGCCTTCATCTACCCAGCCAATGGTTTCGCGGGCTTCCTTCTCTTTGTCATAGAGATATGTCTCGGAAGTAACGAGAGATGCAGTGTAGCAATTACGGACCACAGGTGCTATGGTGTCGGTACCTGCCACTTCGTTGGTGAGCCAGCCTGTGATACCACCTGCACGGCGGTTGGTGTATGTTGAGACAGAACCGGTAAAATAGCAGTTTTCGACTACTGAGCCGTAGCATTTGCCTGCCACTCCACCGGCAGCAGAAGAGCGGCTATAGTTGTCGGTTGGGCCAGCTTTCACTTCGCCTGTAGCAAACGACTGGTCGAGCGTGGAGTTGCTGAGTACGCCTACAACACCGCCTGTACTCATGGTACACATATATGTACGGGTATCGACTGTTCCGGAGAAGCTGAGGTTGCTGCCTTTGCCGTTGGTGATACCACCCACTACACCACCAGCCGGAAGCCCGGCATTTCCTGTGGCTCCAACTACGTTGGTATTGATTACGTGGCAGTCGGTGATCAGGCTGTCGATAGCTCCTGCTATGCCGCCGGGATTACCGTTGGCGCCGAGAATATGGCTGTCGCTGACGGTACAGTTCTTAACTACGTGGCCTACACCTACCACACCGCCCACTATGCGGGCATAGTTGGTGACGTCGGCATTGGTCACATGGCAGTTTTCGATTACACCGAAACTCCAGCCGCAGACTGTGCCTGCTGTCTGGAAGTTGCAGGTAACAGTGGGTTTGTCAAGTTTGAGGTTCTTGACGGTACCCATCGGATCTACAAGACCGAAGAGGGCTGCAAGACCTGTATTGCTGCTTATCGCAATATTCTTTATGGTGTGGTTCTGACCATCGAATGTTCCTGCGAAGTAATGAAGTGCATCGGCTCCGATAGGAGTGAAGAGTGCGGAACCCATATCTATGTCGTTTTCAAGGCGGAAATGCTTGCCTTGGTAAACCCTTGCGCATTTCATGCCATTGAGGAAACCATTGAATTCGCTTTCTGGAACATTATTCACCCCCTGAGCAAGTCGTATCATGTCGTCCATGGTGCGGATCAGATACGGTGACTGTGCTGTTCCTTGGCCTTCCAGGAAGCCGGTAACAGGCTTAGGATAGGTGAATGTGCCTTGGTTAAGTGTGATTTTGCCGTCGACTATGGCACCGAAATACATATTCTGAGTACCCTGCGAGATAGCTGTCCACTTACCCCATGACAAGGTATTATTGTTACCTTCTGCAGCAGGAATCAGGTTGATGTTGCCGGTGATTCCGGCTGGATTACCTGCAGCATCATAGGAACCTATGGCGCAAGTAATGAAGTTTGCTTTGTTGGCAGGATACTGGCGAGCAACCTGTGCGGGAATTGTTCCGCCACGAGAGGTGTTGAGGTCTACATAGACAGTCATTCCGTAGTTACCGAAGTTGGTAATCAATATACGGTTATTATACGGCTGAGTAACATAGACATTAAAGTCAACCTTCTCTCCATCAAGGAAGTTGAAGCTCATGGTGGCATTGGCCTTCATGATGCGAGTGTCGGCTCCTGCAAAGGCATAACGGTCTTTGTTTGTGCCGGCTACTACATATATTCCCCACCAGTCGTTGATGGTGATGGAGCCATCGGAGTTGATGATACCGGTAATAGCTTTCTTTCGGTCAGGCTTGCCGTTGGAGAGGCAATAGGCGATGTCGATATTGCCATTGTCTACCATCTGACCCACAACCTGGTTTGGAATGGTTATGGTACCTTCTGCTGCGTTTACCTTTGCTTTGAGGGTGATGGCATTGTTCCAGAAACCTGTGATTTTGATTGAGTCGGTACCCTCAATTTGGGTAATGGTACACGAATTGCCGTCGTCGCCGAAGCTGTCGGAACGCAGTGAGCGTGCCGTCATTACGCTTGGTCCGGCAAGGTCGGCTGCCGAATACTGGCTACGTGGTGCAGGAAGGGGGAATCCGGGAATTGCCTGCTGGCCAAGTTCCATTGTTTGCCGTGGTTGTTCCGTAAGGATTCCAGGGGGCAGCAACTCTATGGAAGCTGCCGGAGCTTTGACGAGGTTCAGCGGAGCCTGGCTTGTCTGGCTTCCTGTGGGGAACAGCGACATGATGTCGATGTCTGCCGGTACTGAGGCATTACCGGCCCAAGGGAGCAACAAAGCCGCGAGCACCGCCAAGAGTTCTCTGCGTCTTGTTAGTTTCATGTGTGGGGTTAATTGAGTTAGTTTTCAAGAGCAAAATTAAGAAATAATTCCGATATATACAAATCTGAAATAAGAAAAATTTTAATTGAATGAGGAGGCTTACATATGGCAAATAAAATTATTACAATCAGCAGGGAATTTGGAAGCGGTGGTCGATTTATCGGTGAAGAAG